>JANNFZ010000235.1:0-8846 GCA_031380375.1 Hyphomicrobiales bacterium | reverse complement strand
TGGCGGCACGGCACAATCTCTTTGTCCACGTTGATGCGGCTTGGGCCGGTTCTGCGATGATCTGCCCGGAGTTCCGGCACTTCTGGGAAGGCATTGAAAATGCCGATTCGATTGTGTTCAATCCGCACAAATGGCTGGGTGCGCAGTTTGATTGTTCGGCATTTTTTGTGCGCGATCCCGAAAGCCTGGTGCGCACCCTTGCCATTCAGCCGGAATATTTAAAGACGCATGGGGCCGAGGGCATCATCAATTATTCGGAATGGTCGGTGCCGCTGGGCCGACGCTTCCGGGCGCTGAAGATCTGGTTTCTGTTGCGCGCCTATGGCCTGGAAGGCTTGCGCAAGATGATCCGCAATCATGTCCGCTGGTCGGAAAAGCTGGCAGCGCGGCTTGGCAAGGAAAAGGATTTCCGCGTCACCAGTGCGCCCATGCTGTCGCTGTTTTCATTCCGGCATGAACCGGCCGGAGTTGAGGATTTCGACCAACACAATTTGCGGCTGGTCAATGCGATCAACGACGATGGCCGGATCTATCTGACCCAAACAAGGCTGGACGGAAAATTTGTCATTCGCTTTCAGGCGGGCACCTTCGACATGACCGAGGCCGATGTGGATGTGGCATTTGAGGTGATTGTGGAGATGGCCCGCAAATGAACGCCTCCGGAAAGCTGGTCGCGTTCACCCGCGATGGCAAGCCCGGCTATGGGCTTCTCTCAGGTGAAGGCGTTGTGGACCTGTCGGCACGCGAGGGGTCAAGGTGGCCAAGTTTGCGTGAAGTGATAGAGGCGGGCGCATTGCCTGAACTCGTCGAGAAAGGCAGCAGGCTTGCCGCCGATTTTGCCGTTGCAGACATCCGCTTTGAGATTCCAATTCCGGCACCAGAGAAGATCATCTGTGTCGGCGTCAATTATCCCGACCGCAATGAAGAATACAAGGATGGCCAGGCAGCGCCGTCCAATCCATCGCTGTTCATCCGCTTTCCGCGCTCCTTTGTCGGCCATGGCACGCCGTTGACACGTCCCGTTGTTTCTCAGCAACTGGACTATGAAGGTGAGATCACTTTGGTGATCGGCAAGGCCGGGCGGCACATAGCCGAGCGTGATGCGCTCAACCACATTGCCGCCGCAACACTTGCCAATGAAGGCACAATTCGAGATTGGGTGCGCCACGCCAAGTTCAACGTGACACAGGGCAAGAATTTCGATGGCACGGGCTCGATGGGGCCATGGCTCTTGCCGTTTGCGGGCGAGGCGCAGATTGCCGATATCCGCCTGACGACAAAGGTCAACGGTGAATTGCGTCAGGACGACAGGACCAGGCGGATGATTTTCAATTTCCGGAAGATCATCAATTATATTTCGACATTCACCACACTTGTGCCTGGGGACGTCATTCTGACGGGCACACCGACGGGTGCGGGTGCGCGGTTCGAACCGCCGAAATGGCTCGCACCCGGCGACGTGATTGAGGTGGAAGCCGAAGGTCTCGGGAGTTTGCGCAATGGTGTTGTCGACGAAGTCGCTCAAGAGGGTTGATGTGAAATGCTGACTGGCAGGTTCTTAAAAAAGACAGCGCTGGTGACAGGTGGTGGAACCGGAATTGGCGCTGCCGTTGCACGACGCATTGCAAGTGAAGGCGGCAATGTTGTGCTGGTTGGCCGACGCCGGGAACCACTTGAGGCAGTCGCTGCCGAAACAAAAGCGCTGGTGGTCGCCGCCGACGCCGCTGATGGTGCCAGCATGAAAAAGGCAGTTGCCGCAGCGGTTGAGCGTTTCGGGGGCCTCGACATTCTGATTGCCAATGCCGGCGGGCATGGTGTTGGCCCGACCTTGTCAATGTCTGATGAAACCTGGGCGCTGGCGACGCGGCTCAATCTTAATACGGCTTTTGTCAGTGCCCGCGAATGCTTGCCGTCGCTCATTGTGAGCAAAGGCAACATCGTTGTGCTGGCCTCGATTGCCGGGCTTTTTGCAGGTCCGGATGCGGCGGGCTACGTCACGATGAAACACGCCTGCATTGGCTTTGCCAAGTCGCTGGCGCGCGACTATGGCCGCCAAGGGGTGCGCACCAATTCGGTTTGCCCAGGCTGGGTCACCACGGCCATGGCCGACGAGCAGATGCAACACATCGTGGCGAAGCACGGGTTGAAATCAATCGCAGAAGCCTATGCTCTGGTTACCAGGGACGTGCCGCTTGGCAGGCCTGCCACCGCAGAGGAAGTCTCGAACGTAGTGTGCTTTCTTGCGTCAGCCGAGGCCGCGATGGTCAATGGCGCGGTCATCACCGTCGATGGTGGTGCGGGCACAGTTGACCTGCCAACCCTCGCTTTTGTTGAATGATCAAAGATTAAGTCCCGGAGGAACAGACATGACCGCAACAGCAGCGCCAAAGGACTGGAAGAACTTTGATGACTTCGCTGCAGGCATTGCAACGAACCGATTGCCCGTGACGAACGCCCTTGCAAAATCCACATTGAAGATAAATCTTGAAGGCAAGCGTGTTTTGAGTCTTGCCTTTGCAGGTGCCAATTCCTTGCGCTGGGCTGACGGGAGCGCTGAGGGAGAGGGCAAATGCGAAGTCATTCTCGTGGCACCTGATACCTATTTCATCGACATCACCTTTGCGCAGCAGCCGAAAGAAGCCGAGACACTCATTATCAACGTGAAATCGGAACGGGTGCTTTCAATCCGATCGATCGTACGCGAAGCCAACGCAAATGCGGGTGAGCCGCGGGTCGCGCAAATTTTCCGGGCAGGTTTCCTTGACGATACGGCCGACAGTGCCACAGGTGTCGTGCCAGCACCGACGCGTGATCTCATCGGCCTTCGGGCGCATTACACTTACAGCCCCAATCATGTTTACGAACACACCTATTTGTCATCAGGGCGCTATGCCTGGCAGTGCCTTGTCGGTGTGCAGCGCGGCCACGGCGATGTCGATCTCACCACGACCTACAAATTCGCAGAAGACCAGTATGTGTTCACTTTCCGTGAATTCATCATCCCCGTCGCGTCGACCTTTTTCTATAACTTCGTGGACATGCGCTCGACCGGAAAATTTCTTGGTGTGACGGGTGCCGGCGTCATCGAGAACAACCCGGCGGGGGCCTTCATCAGAAAAGCTTCCATGACCTACTACGAGAAAGGCCAGGAGCCGGTCTGAATCGAAAACCATTTCTTTCCCCGGAGAACACCATGCGCACGGCTTATCAAATCGTTAGATCACACTACGACGCCAATGAACGTCACGATCTTGCCGGCATGTTGGCTGACATCGGGCCCAAGACGCAATGGATCGAGATGGCGGGATTTCCCTGTGCCGGAACCCATGTCGGACCCGAAGCCGTCGTCGAGAATGTTTTCAAGGCGCTTGGCGGGCTGTTCGAAAACTACACATTCAAACTCGAACGCCTGCTCGACGCGGGCAGCGATGTGGTCGCCATCGGCAACTACAGTGCAACAAGCAAAAAAACCGGCAAGCATTTCAATGCCAGGGTTGTCCACGTGTGGACAGTGAAGGACGACAAGGTGCAGCGCTTCGAGCAGTTCACAGATACGCTGCTGGTCGACAAAGCAATGCGCAGCTCGTGAGGATATGATGACACCGGATCAAATTCAAACAGCTGCCCTGTCGCTCGATCAAGCAGAGCGCGACAGAAAGCAGATTGGTTTGCTCAGCCTGGCGTATCCGGAAATCACCATGGACGACGCCTATGCCATCCAGGCGGCATGGGTGGCGCAGAAACTCAGGACCGGCCGCAAAGTCAAAGGCTGGAAGATCGGCCTGACGTCCAAGGCAATGCAGTCAGCCTTGAACATTGACATTCCGGATTCCGGCGTACTGTTTGATGACATGTTTTTTGGCGATGGCGCAACAATTCCTGCTGACCGGTACATTCAGCCGCGCATTGAGGCCGAGATCGCATTCATCATGAAGGCACCCTTAAGCGGCCCCGGCACCAGAGCTGCCGATGTGCTGGCGGCAACCGAATGGGTGGTGCCGTCACTCGAGATATTGGACACGCGAATTGTGCGGGTGGACCCGGCGACGAAAAAGGCCCGCAATGTCTTTGACACGATCTCGGACAATGCCGCCAATGCCGGCATCGTATTGGGTGACCAACGGCACAGGCCGGAAGCCTTCGACTTGCGTTGGGTCGGTGCCATTGTGAAGCGCGACGGCGAAGTCGAGGAAACGGGTCTTGGTGCAGGCGTGTTGAACGACCCGCTGCTTGGCATTGCGTGGCTGGCCAACCGCCTGGCGCAATATGGCCAATCCATCAAGGCTGGCGATGTGGTGTTGTCGGGATCGTTTATCCGGCCCGTGGAAACGACACACGGCTGCCTGATCGAGGCAGACTTTGGATCATTTGGAAGCGTGGCCTGCCGCTTTGCCTAACGCGGCCATGACCTTGTCATGGGGCAGTGCTGGTGTGCGGTTGCCGTCACGGCCTGTCATTGCCGCATTGGCGACAAGTGAATTGAGAACAGCCTCTTCGGTCGCCTGCACCACTGCCACATAGAAATCATCCATGCGGCCCCAGGGGATGAAGTCGAGGTGGCCATAGCTTTGTGCCGTGGGTGGGCCTTCGGGAAAGCGGCTGTCGAGGGCACCGGGATTTGCCGTTGAGAATGCAATGAAGATGTCACCGGAGAAATGCGAGCCCGCAGTTCCGGTGCGCGCCAGGCCGAGAGACACGCGTCGTGCCAATGCCTTGCATTGTCCAGGCAGCAGGGGAGCGTCGGTGGCGACAACGCCAATGCAGGAACCGGCACCCGTGGCTCGGCCAGCAAAATACGCCTCCATGGGATTGTCCCCGGCAAGCATCCGCCCAAGGGGAATGCCTGCGATGTTCAATTCATGGCGCGCGCCAAAATTGGCCTGCAAAAAGACCCCGACCGTATAATCGCGACGTCCGTAGGACACGACGCGGGACGATGTGCCGGAGCCGCCCTTGAAGGCATAGCAGTTCATGCCTGTGCCGCCGCCCACTGAGCCTTCTTCGATGGCACCGCCGTCAGCGCAATCAATGGCACTCATGGCATGATCCACGGTCACGTGGGATCCATTGATGTCGTTCAAATAGCCATCCCAGGTTTCAGCCGCCACGGGCAAAAGCCATTGGCTGGCAATGCCCGGCTTGTTCCTGACAACCCAGTCAATGGTGCCGCGATGGCAGGGGCCGATGGCATGGGTGTTGCTGATGAGGATGGGCAGGCTGAAGCCGCCGGATTCCTCGATCCAAGACACCCCCGTCATTTCGCCGTTGCCGTTGAACGAATGAATGCCAGCGGCACATGAAACACCGACACCGTCGCGGCCGCGCGGCAGGATTGCCGTGACGCCGGTGCGGACCGGGCCTGCGCCGGTTGTCAGCGGTCCATGACCATCAACAAGCGTCACATAGCCAAGCAAAACGCCGCTGACATCGGTGATGGCATTGGCGATGCCGGTTGTGCCGTCAAAAGGAATGCCGAGGGCGCGGGCGCGGCGCTTTCCGGAAGGCGTTCGGTGATTCATATTGGGCGCATTCCTGATGGCGGGGAATTCGTATCTGCGAGGCTGCAGCCAATGGCCAGTTCGGCATAGCTGCGCAAAATTCCGACTGCGGTCTTGTGGTCGACGGCAGGAACGATATTGACGAGATGCAATCCCAACCCATCTTCAAGAATGACGAGGCTGCGGGCCACGGTATCGCTGTCGGCTTGCAGTTTGAAAACACCGGTTGCCGAACCGGCCTCGAGAATCCCGAAATAGATTGTCACCTGGCGTTCAAAAAGGGCGATGTGGCGGGCGGCATATTCCGGGTCTGACCGGGCATAGGCGCCGAGTTCGTGCAGCAGCTTGCACAGCTGATCATCCTGGCCCGTCGGCAGGCCGTTCTCGATCATCACCCGCAGCCGGTCGCGGGGGTCTTTGAAGCTGGCCAGGGCGGCAGCGCGCTGGAAACAGAAGCGTTCAATGGCCTGCTTTTGCACATCGTCGAGCAAACCTTTGAGGCCCGAATAATAATACAGAAGGGCGTTGGCACTCATGCCCGCCTCATTGGCAATACTGCCAAGGGTGACAGCCTGGAGACCATGCCTGGCGATCATCGTTTCGGCGGCGGTGATCACGGTCAGGCGACGCCCGGTCTGGTCTTTTGGTCTGGCCATTATTTTAATTTCATTCAATTAATTTCGGGATATCTTTCATGACGTACCAAGAAAGTCAAATATTCATTGACTCTTTTTGTTTTTCTTGCAAGCATTGTTCAATTAATTAATTTTATATCATAAAAATAATGGGGAAGAACATGCCTGCTCCGAAAGAAAAGACAGCCAAACCAGCGGGACTGAACCGGGTTCTCGGTGCCCTTGGCACATTGATGATCGTGTTGTCGGCAGTGACACCCGCCTCATCGGTCTTCATCATCGTTCCCGGCGTCATTGCTCTCGCCGGCAGTGGTTCCTTCCTGAGTTTTATCGTGGCGGCTGTCATCGGCCTGTTCATGGCCCTTGTGTATGCCGAGCTGTCATCAGCCTATCCAACGACCGGTGGCGAATACACCATGATCGGCCGCACCCTCGGCCCGTTCTGGGGCTTCCTCACACTCTTCATGAATTTCATCACCCTCATCCTGATTATCGCGGTCATCGCACTCGGGGTTGGAACCTATCTCGGTGTGCTCATTCCCAATTTGAGTCCGCAATGGGTGGGTGTTGTTTCAATCATCCTGTCGTCTGTCGTGGCCATCCTGCGCATCAAGTTGAACGCCATTGTCACCGGAATCTTCCTCGCCATCGAACTGCTGGCACTTCTGGTCCTGACGGTTCTGGGCTTTGCCAACATGGAACGCCCGCTGAGCAGCCTGTTCACCATGCCACAGATTTTCGACGCGGCAAGCAATGCCCTTGTGCCGGCCCCCGCCAGTCTGATCATGGCGGCCACCGCAGTCGCACTCTTTGCCTACAACGGCTACGGTGCAGCAGCCTTCTTTGGTGAAGAAACCCATGATGCCAAGCGCAACATCGGCAAAGTGGTTCTGTGGGCGCTGGTCATTACCGTCGCAGCCGAGCTCATTCCACTCACCGCCGTCCTGCTGGGTGCGCCCGATCTTGCAGGCTTGGTCAACGCGCCACAGAAGATCGAGTACTTCCTCGAAGCCCGTGGCGGCCATGCCCTCACGGTTGTCATCAGCCTCGCCATCGCCGTTGCGATTTTCAATGCCGTCATTGCCATTGTCTTGCAGGCAGCACGGCTGCTCTTCAGTTCGGGCCGTGACGGCACATGGCCGGCACCCGTCAGTTCTGCGGTTGCCGCCGTTCACAAGACGTATGCATCACCGTGGATAGCCACCATTGTCGTTGCGGTTTTCAGTGCCGGTGCCTGCTTCATCGACCTCAATCTGCTGTTTGTCGTGACGGGGACATCGCTCGTCGTTCTCTACGTCCTGCTCTGTGCTGCCGTTATCGTTGGCCGCAGCAATGGCACAACCAAGGGCGGCCATTACCGCATGCCGCTGTTCCCTGTGCCGGCCGTCGTAGCCCTGTTGGCGCTTGTCTATATTGCCTACCAGAATTTTCTCGACACCGCCTTTGGCCGCCCAAGCCTGATTGCCACGGGCCTCATGCTGGTGGCGGGTGCGGCCTATTACGCTGTGTTTCTGGCGCGCCGGACCGACTGGAAACTGTTGGGGCTGGACGACCTTGCGAATTGAGGCATCTGCTTTCCAGGAACGAGTTGCAAAGTCCCTCCAAACTTGGTGGCAAGGAAACTTGCCACCCTTTTTTTAGGGCGATGGCTTGGCGCGATCCGGATGGGCCATGATGAAGGCATCAAACTGTTGCGCACGATCAACGGCAGCGTTGATGCGGCTGAAGCCTGACACATCAACATCCCAGCGTTTGGCATTATAGACTTGTGGCACAAGGCAAATGTCGGCGAGAGTCGGTGTGTCGCCAAAGCACAGGGGCCCGGGTGTTGCCTGCAACATGGTTTCAACGGCGGCAAGCCCCTCGCCAATGAACTTCTTCATCCATTCGGCCCTTGCCTTGTCGCTCTGTCCGGTGATTTTCATGACATGCGCCACGACGCCCAGATTGCACACGGGGTGAATATCCATGGCGATGGCCTGGGCGATGGCACGCACTTTTGCCCTGTCAACTGGCGAACTTGGCAGGATTGCCACGCCTCTGGTCTCCGCGATATAATCGATGATGGCGAGGGACTGGGTCAACACATGCCCGTCAATGGCAAGGGCCGGCACTAGCCCTTGCGGATTGCGTTGCAGGTGGGCGGATGATTTGTGTTCTTTCTTCAGAAGGTCAACAGCCGCGCTGGTGTAAGGTATGTTGGCGAGGTTCAGCGCGATGCGCAGCCGGTAACTCGCTGATGACCGCCAATAGTCATAGAGGACGGTGTTAGTCATGATGGCGGGCCGCGGCAATGATGGCCCTGAGCTGATCGATGTCGCCAATGGCATTGGCCATGATCAAAACCAGTCTGGCATTGAGCCTCCCGCTTTCATTTGCATTCAGGCCATGGTGCGCGGCGATGAGCGCCTCATAGAAATCATCGCCCTGCTTTCCAAGGCGATCATGTGCAACATCAACCATGGGCTCTCTCCAATGCGGCGGTGATTTCAGCCAACGACGGATTTCGCCAGGCCGCAGCGATGTGCTGGTCGGGACGGACAAGGTAGGTCCAGCCCTCGCCATAGCGGGCGAACAGAATATCCGAATCGCCTTCGACAACCGACAAGCCTTCGGGAACAGCTTTGGGTTTTTCACCAAGGCAGAGCAGTTTGAACGCTCCGCCCAACCCGTCCAGCAGGTAGCCATCGCCAAACGGTGCATCGGGGCAGGG
>JANNFZ010000142.1:0-2037 GCA_031380375.1 Hyphomicrobiales bacterium | reverse complement strand
GGCCACCATCGTTGTGGTCGTGGTTTTGCCATGGGTGCCCGCGACCGCTATATTGCTGCGCAGCCGCATCAGTTCGGCCAGCATTTCGGCACGGCGCACCACCGGCAGATAACGCTTGCGGGCTTCCACCAGTTCAGGATTGTCAGGCTTCACAGCTGATGAGATCACAACGACCTGCGCTTCGCCGATATTCAAGGCGTCGTGGCCAATGGCAACAGCGATGCCGTGCTTGCGCAGGCGCGCAACATTGTAGTTGTCGCTGATGTCCGAGCCCTGCACCTTGTAGTTCAGCGTGGCCATGACTTCGGCAATGCCGCTCATGCCGATGCCGCCGATGCCGATGAAATGAATGGGGCCAACGTCGCGTGGCAGTTTCATGTGGTCTTCGTCTCCGCTTGGCTGTGCGCCACCATTATCTGTTCCACAAGGTCGGCGAGAGCCTCTGCTGCATCGGGCTTGCCCTGTCCGCGCGCTGCAAGCGCCGCCTCCTTAAGTCCCTGCTCATTCGAGAGCAACCGTGTCAGAAACGAGGCAAATGCTGCGGGTTCCAGGTCTTTTTGCTCCTGTAACCATCCCGCCCCGGCGGCTGCAAAACTCTCGGCATTGCGCAACTGGTCGTTGTCAATGGCATGGGGCAAGGGCACCAGAATGGCGGGCCTTCCGATGACACCCAATTCAGCCACCGATGATGCCCCGGAGCGGCAGATGACGAGGTGGGCTTTCGCCATGCGCTGCGGCATGTCGGCAAAAAACGGTTCAAGTTCCGCCGCAACACCTGCCGCTCGATAGGCGGCCCGGGTACGGTCCAAGTCTTCGGTGCGGCACTGCTGGGACAGCAACAGCCGTTTGCGAAGGACTTCGGGAAGTGCCGCAATGGTCGGCGGAACAAGATCGGCAAAGACCCGGGCGCCCTGGCTGCCACCAAAGACCAAGAGGTTGATGGGGCCTTCGGGCGGCAACACCGGATAGGCTTGTCCCGCCAGTTTTCGCACAACGGCACGCACTGGGTTTCCGGTGAAATGGCATGGAATGCCAGTTGGCAAATTGACGAGTTTCGGAAATGACGTGGCAACCGCCGTCACGCGCGAAGCCATAAGTCGGTTGGCACGGCCCAGTACCGAATTCTGTTCATGGACGATTGACGGCAAGCGCAAGTGGACAGCAGCCAGCATGGGCGGCAGTGAAGGATAGCCGCCAAAGCCAATGACAGCCGCAGGACGCAGTTGCTTTAGTGTGGCGCGCGCCGAAAAACAGCCTTTGGCCAAACGTGCCAGGCGCAAGGGCAAGCGCAGCGGATCCGACAGAGACAGGGTTGCGGACGGCACGATGTGGATTTTCTCGGCGGGAAAATCCTTGCCATAGTCGTGCATACGTTCGTCGGTCATCAAATGTATGGCAAACCCACGCGCCTGCAACACTTCGGCCAGCGCCTGTGCCGGAAACAGATGTCCGCCGGTCCCGCCAGCCGCGAGAACAATGTTTTGACGAGTGATGGTGTTCATGCGGCGGCTGGCAGGATACGCATGTTGGCTGGCGCAAAAGCCGAACCCCGCGACAACGCGAGGACAAAGCCCATGGCCATGGCCGTGCCAAGCAGCGACGATCCGCCATAGGAGATGAAGGGAAGCGTCATGCCCTTGGCCGGCAACAGCGCAACGTTGACACCCATGTTGATGGTCGCTTGAAGGCCAAACATGGTGCCGAGGCCAGCCAGTGTCAGGGCCACAAATGAATCGCCTTCGGATTTGGCGCGCTTCAAAATGCGGATGACGACAAAGAGGAACAGCGCCATGATGGCAAGACAGGCAAACAGGCCAAACTCCTCGCCGACAACCGCAAAAGTGAAATCGGTGTGGGCATCCGGCAGATGCATTTTGGCGCTGCCACCACCGGGACCGGTGCCCATCAATCCGCCATTGCGGAAGGCCTCCATGGCCGTGTCGGTCTGGAACGTGTCACCCTTGTCCGGATTGAGAAAGCGGTCGATGCGCGAAGCCACGTGGGGCACCACAGCGTAGGTTGCGAGTATGGCCGCCA
>JANNFZ010000493.1:0-6082 GCA_031380375.1 Hyphomicrobiales bacterium | reverse complement strand
GGAACCGAAAAAGCGACATGTAGGCCCTCCCTGCGGGCAAGTTCTTGCCTGCCCAATTCTTGACGACAAACCGCAAACCTAAACAGGCGTGGTAACGGCTTTGTTAACGAAACTGCAACCTGTGATTTTATGTCCAGCGGGCCAAGCATCAGGCCATGCATGATGCGCATTGGCCGGGCCGCGGCACTTCCTGTTAGACAGCGACACCATGACGGCGATTTCGGAAAACAAAGCCAGCACCACGGCCTACGCCATCCTCTTCGCGGTGGCGGCCTGCCACCTCTTCAACGACACCATGCAGGCCGTGCTCGTCTCGGTCTATCCGATGCTGCGCGACAATTACGCGCTGACCTTCGCCCAGATCGGCATGATCACACTGGTGTTCCAGGTCACGGCTTCACTGTTGCAACCGCTCTTTGGAATTTTCACCGATCGTATGCCGCTGCCCTATGCGATCCCGCTGGCACCGGCCTGCACCATGATCGGTCTCGTGCTGCTGGCGACGGCCACATCCTATCCCGCCATACTTGTGGCGGCAGCCGCCATCGGCATTGGTTCCTCGGTCTTTCACCCGGAAGCCTCGCGCGTCACCAGACTGTCGTCGGGCGGCCGCTATGGCTTCGCCCAGGCGACATTCCAGGTTGGCGGCAACGTTGGATCCGCCGTCGGCCCCCTGCTGGCCGCGGTCATCATCCTGCCGCGTGGCCAGGGTGCCATAGCCTGGTTTGCGGTCTTTGCCGTCGCAGCCTTCGGGCTGTTGGGCTTTGTCTCCCGCTGGTATGCAGGATATCTCCGCGAACACTCCAAAACCGCCGTTTCGCGCAAGCCCGGCCACGACCTCACCCGCAACCAGGTCACGGGTGCCCTCGCCGTGTTGCTGACCCTCATGTTTTCAAAATTCGTCTACACCGCGAGCTTGAGCAGCTATTACAGCTTCTATCTCATCGATCATTTCGGAGTGACACCACGCCAGGCGCAAATTTATCTGTTTGTGCTCTTTGCATCGATGGCGGCGGGCACCTTCGCGGGCGGTCCCATTGGTGACCGCGTCGGCACCAAGTCGGTGATCTGGATTTCGATTCTTGGCACGCTGCCTTTCTCGCTGGCGCTGCCTTACGCCAGCCTTTTCTGGACCGTGGGACTCACCATCCCCATCGGGCTGGTGATTTCATCAGCCTTCTCCGCGATGATCGTCTATGCCCAGGAACTCATGCCCGGCCGCGTCGGCATGATTTCCGGCATGTTCTTTGGCCTGGCTTTCGGCGTTGCGGGGCTTGGTGCGGCGGCACTCGGACTTCTCGCCGACCGGACCAGCATTGAACATGTTTTCTGGCTTTGCTCCTTCTTGCCCATGCTCGGTTTTTTCGCGCTGCTGCTCCCAAGAATCGCGAGGTGACAAGTCGCAGCTTGCTGCGTATGGAAGCGCCCCATGACATCCCCCCGCTTTTTTCTTGTGGCACCCGACGCCAGCCCGCCCGCCCATATCATTTCCTGCGCCACAGCCGCCTGCAAGGCCGGCGACTGCGCCTCGATCCTGCTCAATGATCAGGCAACCGCAGAAACCGTGAGCGCATTGCAGGCCTTGGGCCTTGCCGTCATCATCCGCGATTGCGAACCGCGCCTCGTGCACCGCATCAAGGCCGATGGCATTCACATCGCAAGGTCCGCCCCGGTAAAGGCACTCCGGGCTACATTCAAGAACGAGAGCATTGGGGTTTTTGCGGCAACTTCGCGCCATATCGCCATGGAAGCCGCCGAAGCAGGTGCCGACTACATCGCCTTTGCGCAAAATGCGTTGACCACCAGCGAGCCGCTGATCGGCTGGTGGCATGACATCTTCGAAGTGCCGGCCGTGGCCTTCGATCCCGTCTCGCCCGAAGACCTCGCCACACTCCTGCCGCAGAAACCGGACTTTATCAGACCCCATGATGACATGTGGCACAACCCGGAAGAGGCAACGCGGCTGATTGGCGCGCTGAACATCAAGGCATGAGACCTGTCGCCCTCATTCTCGCCTGTTTCCTTGGCTTGGCATTGCCGGCGCTCGCCGCAGCGACATTCGAGGAGGCGCTCGCCCTCTATGACGACAAGAACTATGCCGAGGCCCGCAGCATAGCCGAGGACTTTGCCGCCAAGGGCGAGCCTCGCGCCATGGCACTGCTTGGTACCATGTTCCAGAAGGGCGAGGGCGTTGAGGTTGACTGGAAGCGGGCCCGCAACTGGTTTGCGTTGGCCGTCGAAAAGGGCAGCACGGAATCCGAATTTACCTATGCCATGCTGCTCCTTGACGAGCGCGGAGGCGACATTGACCTCGCCGAAGCGACACGCCTTCTCACCCGCGCCGCCGATACCGGCAATGCCCGCGCCGCTTTCAATCTTGGCCTCGTCAATGCCGGCGCTTTTGGCGGCGAAGCAAACTGGGCGGCGGCGGCCGAAAAATTCATCATTGCCGCCAATGCCGAAATCCCTGAAGCGCAATACAATCTGGGCCTCCTCTATCTTGACGGCCGTGGTGTTGAAAAGGACGTGCAACGCGCCGCCGAATTGTTGTCGAAAGCCGCCGTCAGGGGCATGCCCGATGCCGCCCTTGAATATGGCGTGCTGGTGGTGCGCGGCGAAGGTGTCGAGCGCAACGAGGAGATCGGCATCAAGTGGATCCGCTTTGCCGCCGAACACGGCCACCCCGTGGCGCAAAATCGGCTTGCCCGGATTTATGCCGCAGGACTCGGCGTGAAAGGAGACGTTGTTGAAGCCGCTGTCTGGAATCTATTGGCTGCCAAAGGCGGGCGCGCTGATGCCTCACTCGACGAACTGATGGCGAGCCTGACGCCTCAGCAACTCAAAGAAGCCGAAACCCGCGCCGCAGGTTTCGTGGCCAAGATTCCGCCGTCGCTGGATTAGATCAGCACAATGTCGAGGTTCGTGAAGGTTGCCGTGGCCTGAAGATCAGCGACCAGTGTCAAGCCGCCCGCTCCGTTGCCATTGCTGTCGAACCACAGGGTCTTGTCGGTGGTCCGGAAAATGAAGCGGTCATTGGCATCCTGCGCCAGATTGTCGGCCCGCACGATGAATTTTGCCGCTGGCTGCGCGCCTCCGGTCACGACAGCGCCCGCCACCAGCCCGCCGCCGAAGGCCAATGCCTTGATGGCGATTTGATCATTGTTTCCGGCTGCATTGGACGAGAAGTCAAGAATATTGTCGCCGCAATCCGCGAGTGTATCAAAGCGGAAGCGGTCATTGCCAACCCCACCTCCCGTCAGAATATCCTTGGCAATCCCGCCGATCAGCGTATCGGCACCTGCCTTGCCATTCAGCGTGTCGATGCCGCCAAAGCCGAACAGCGAGTTGTTGCCGGTATCGCCAATGATCGTGTCCGCTCCTGCCGTTCCATAGACAATCTCGAAATTGCTGTAGACATCGCCAACGGCGTTGCCTGTCACAACGATTGACTCGTCCAGTGCAACCTTGATCGATGCAGATGTACGGAAGTCGAGTATGTCGGCCGCGCCGTTCAACAAACCGCCATCAGCATTGATATTCTCGGCACCAGCACCGGCAATGAAGGTGTCGTTGCCGTTGCGCCCCACGATGTTGCCTTGCACAGTGCCACCCCGGCCATCGTAAAAGTCATTGGCTTCGCCAAGTTCGGCATCACCCAGAATGAAACCCCGGTTGAACAGTCGAATAGCCCCCGCATAACCATCGCCGTTCAGGGCCTCGCCCACAGTTGCCATGAGCTGGCCTGTATTGGTGATGTCCACGGGAGCGGTAGCGAAACTTCCAAAAATAATTGCATCACTGCCAATGATGAGACCGGAATTGTTGATAGTGGTCTTGGCCGATCCGGAAGCAAGCAGTGAGAGGCCCCGGCCCGTGACCGTACCGCTGAGCAACCCGGCATTTTCAATCCGTGCACCGGCACCAAGAACAGCGACAGCACTACCGTCCCCAAACACCGCGCCGCCGGCAAGAACCCAAAGCTGGTTGCCGGTATCGCCATCGTCGTTGCCAAGCTCGATCCCATAGGCAGCCCCTGTCACAGCGCCCCCGATGGTAACGATCTGGTTGCTGCCTGAGTTGATGATGGCAGTACTGTCAGTCGATGTCACATTGACGTTCCGCGGAACGTAAATGGAATCAGTCGTCGTGAGGTCATACTGTACCCCGGCTGCTAAGGTACCAGTTGCAATGATAAATGTCATGTCGCTTCACTCCTGTATGTCAAAGATTCCACAACAACGAATAATTTCCCAATGCGATACCCGTGCCAAAAAGCTTGAAACTGATTACGGCTTCTCGGCAAAGGCCTTGAGCGTTGCGAGGCCCTTTTCATAGTCAGGCCCGATCCAGCGCTCGAACATCAATCCGAACCAGCGCTCCATGATGCCGTTGAGGTCGGAATTGAAATCCCAGATGACCTTGGTGCCTGCCCCTTCCGGTGCCAGCATCACGGCGGCAGTGGCCTTGCCCATGTCGCCGAAATCGAGGGCCGCAACCACTTTCTGGTCCGGCACAAATTCGATCGTGGTCTGCGAACCATTGCCGACGTCGGGATTGCTGGAAGTCCAGCTCATCTTCTGGCCGACACCGGGGCCTGCACCTTCAAACGTCACGGTCATGGCGGGATCAATGCCAAACCACGGCGACCAGTCCTTCGAGCGCTGCAAGTCCGAGACAATGGCAAAGACTTTCGCCGACGGTGCGTTGATGACAGTCTGGCGCTCGATGTGGGCCTTGCCTGGCAGCAGATAGCCGCCTGCAATGATCACCAGAAAGACCCCCAACAGGGCATAAAACAGACCAAGGGCAAATTTTTTCATCATCAACTCCGGAACTGGCCATGCCCCTGTTATCTTGCTATCAGCCGCCAGCATAACGAAGGAAATCCCCTGTGACCAGTTCCCCCGCCCTGACCGTGATGATTGCTGCCGTGCGCAAGGCGGCCCGTGGCGTGCAGCGTGATTATGGCGAAGTTTCAAGTTTGCAGGTGTCGATGAAAGGGCCCGGCGATTTTGTAACCAACTCCGACAAGAAGGCTGAAAAGCTCCTGCGCGCCGAATTGGCCAAGGCGAGGCCCACCTACGGCTTTCTCGGCGAAGAGGAAGGCGAGACGAAGGGCCAGGACCCCGACAGCCGCTTCATCATTGACCCAATCGACGGCACCACCAATTTCATGCATGCCCTGCCGTTTTTCGCGGTGACTGTGGCCCTTGAGCGCAAAGGCGAAATCGTCGCCGGCGTCACCTATAATCCGGTTACCGATGAATTGTTTCATTCCGAAAAGGGCCAAGGTGCCTTCCTCAACAACAAGCGCATGCGTGTGTCGTCGCGGAAGTACCTGCACGAGGCGCTGATCGCCACCAACATTCCCCATATCGGCCAGAAGAACCAGGTGAGCCACCGCAATGAAGTCGCGGTCATGCAGGCCCGAAGCTCCGGCATCCGCGCTCTGGGTTCATCGGCCCTTGAGCTCGCCTATGTCGCCTGTGGCCGCCTTGACGCAACGTGGTGCCAGAACCTCAACGCCTGGGACATGGCGGCAGGTCTCCTCTTCATCCGCGAATCCGGGGGCTTTGTCGCAAAACTCGAGGGCGAAGGTGATCCCTTGCACAGCGGCGGCTATATCGCCTGCAATGGCGAACTCATGGCGCAAATGAAACAGGCGCTGGCGGATGCGGGAAAAATTTAGAGACCAATCAAAATACTGAGATGACGATCTACTTCAGCAGCTTCTCATATGCGCTGTGGGGGCCAATCCAGAACCAAACGAAATCATCATCCGCCTTGGCCGCAAGCGCCCGGTAGTTGATATCGACACGTGCCGACCAATACCGCCCGACTTGTTTGAATTGAAGTGCGGGGTGTCTTGGGTTGTTTGCCAAGCGCAGGAAACCTTGGTCAGCCAATTTTTGCGTCCGCTTTGGCAACAACCGATAGCATTGCCAGAAACTTGGCGCGGTAAAGTGCTTCAAAGCGGTTTTGTCAGGCCTGCCCGGTGATCCGCCAGCGCCTGTTCCGCCAATTTGTCCAGCCGCCCCGCTTTCGCGTCGTCCTCAATCTGCTTGTCCCACAACTCGGCTTC
>JANNFZ010000103.1:0-11564 GCA_031380375.1 Hyphomicrobiales bacterium | reverse complement strand
CCAACATGGCTTCCGACATGAAAATCCCCGGCGCTGCGAAATATACCAGCGTCGTTCTTGACACCGAGATTGCCCGCTATCTTGCAGGTGAAACCACGGTGGACGAAGCCGTGAAGAACATTGAAGCGGGCTGGGAAGAAGTGACCGAAGATTTCGGTCGTGACGCCCAGATCGCCTCCCAGGCCTTGGCGCTTGGACCGGGCAAATAATTGCCCGTGACGAACTGAACTGAACTTGAACTCGGGGCCGGGCGTCGAACGTCCGGCCCTCAATTCAAGATGGTTGTAGACATTTCCATCGCCGTTGCGCCAAGCCAAGTGCTTGCGCCAATGGCCGGTAGAGTGAATAGTGGGCACCATGATGGAACTGACGGCACGGAACACTGAATCCTGGGGCGAATGGATTGACCGCCACTCGCGAACATTGTTCATTGCGCCAGCGGTCAGCCTGATACTGATTTTTGCTATTTTCCCGACTTTCTATTCCATTGTCTTTGCACTCTCTCGCGTGCGGTTTTCGGCCAACGGGCTGCAATTCCGCTTTGTCTGGTTCCAGAATTTTTACAAGCAGCTCTTTGGCAATGACCAGGTGCATTTCCTCGGAAAAATCGAGGGCCTGAGTGCAGTCGGAACAGTGTTCCTTGCCATCGCGTCTGCCGCCGTCCTCTGGTGGCTCTACAGGTCCGTGCGGACAGCGACCTGGGTCGGCATGATCGGCCGCCTGATTTCTGCTGCAACGGCGATCTTTGTTTCCTGGATCATGGGCGCAACCTTGTTGTCGGGAAATCCCATCGGCACGCTGCTGACCACCCTGTTCTATGTCACCATTGGTTGCGGGCTTCAGTTTTTTATTGGAACCGGCCTTGCCTTCCTCTGCTCGCAACCCATTTCGGGCAAGAGCTTTTTCCGGGTGGTTTTTTTCATTCCGCTGATGATTACACCGCTGGGCGTGGGATTTGCCATGCGCATGGTTGCTGATTCCTCCAAGGGGCCCTTGTTGCCTCTGCTTGATTTCATAGGGGCCGGAAATTGGATATGGTCGGCTGACGCGTGGTCGGCGCGTTTTGTCATGATGATCTGCGACTCCTGGCAATGGATCCCCTTCATCTTCATTGTCATGCTGGCGGCCCTTGAAAACGTGCCGCGCGACCATGTCGAGGCAGCCCAGGTGGACGGTGCATCAAGCGTGCAGATATTCCGCGAGATCATCTGGCCACAGATTGTTCCTGTCGCCGTGACGGTGCTCCTCATTCGCATGATCGAGGCTTTCAAGATTGTCGATCTGCCCAATATCATGACGGGTGGGGGACCAGGCACGTCTACCGAATCCATGACACTCCATTCCATGTACATCTGGCGTTCCAATGACATGGGCACATCAGCGGCGGTTGCCTATCTCCTGCTTATTCTCACCGTCGTTGTCTGCGCTTCCTTCTTCAACTACGTGGTGCTTGGCCAACTCCGGAAGGCGCGCGCATGAGCGAAGCTTCGTTCAAGTTTGAAAAGGCCGACCGCAGCCTTATGGAACGGCTTTTTGAGCCGCCCGCTGTCGGCAAAATGTCGCCGGCCGCAAATGTGGTGGCGCATCTTCTCCTCGTTCTCTGGTCACTCTTCGTTCTTTTCCCAATCTATTGGATAGTCATCACATCCTTCAAGGACGCCGCCGCAGTGAACTTGGGGCCCTTCTATATTCCGTTCGTTGACTTCCAGCCCAACTTGGACGCCTGGCGAATGCAATTCAACATTGAGCCCAACTGCGACCTCGCGGCCATCGCCCGCCAGGTCGGGCTGCTCTTGTACAACACCTTCGCCTTTGTCGTTTCACCGATCGTTGCGCTCCAACCAATGGATCCGCAAATTTGCAAAATCTATCACGCTTTCACGAACTCAATCGTTGTCAGCATTATTTCCACTGTGGTTTGCGTCACCGTCGGCTCCATGGCGGCCTATGCGCTGGCCCGCATCCAGTACAAGCCAAAGTTTGGCAACATCATGATGTTTGTCGTGTTGTGCCTGCTGGTCATAGCAGCGACAAGCTATTCCGGCGTTCCCTGGTGGGCCTCCACCGCCGTTGCCCTTGCCTTGTTTTTTCTGCTCGCCCGCGCCTTCGGAAAGCATTTCAAACACACGCTCGGCAACGGCGACATCCTGTTCTGGATCATTTCCCAGCGCATCCTGCCTCCAATCGTCGTTATTATCCCCGTCTACATCATGTTCCAGTCGGTGGGCCTGCTCGATACCCACCTGGCGCTGATCATCATGTATGCGGTCGCAAATCTGCCCATCGTTGTGTGGCTGATGCATGATTTTTTTGCCGGCTTGCCGATCGAACTTGAAGAATCGGCGCAACTCGATGGCGCGACGCGTTTCGCCATTTTCTGGGAAATCGTTCTTCCATTGACCAGGCCCGGTCTTGCCGCCACGACACTTCTCACACTTATCCTGAATTGGAATGAGTATCTTTTCGCCGTGTTCCTGGCCTTCGCCAATGTGCAGACCATGCCCATCATGGTGGCTGCGAAGAATGCGGGTGAGAAGGGGATATTTTGGTGGGAAATGAGCGCCATCATTGTAATCATGATCGGTCCGGTCATCATCATGGCCATCATTCTTCAACGGTTCATCGCCAGGGGCGTGCTGCTTGGCGCAGTCAAGGGATAGCGAGTAACAACAATGGCAAGCGGAAAACCGGGCGTTCCCGTCTCTTTCGACAAGGTGCAGAAGTCATTTGGCGCCGTGCGTGTGCTTGAGGAATTGAACCTGCAGGTGAAGCCTGGCGAATTTCTCGTGCTGCTCGGCGCTTCCGGCTCCGGCAAGACCACAGCCTTGCGCATTCTCTCAGGCCTTGAGACTGCCACGGAAGGCCGTGTGCGCATCGGCGGCCGCGACGTGACCGACGTGCTGCCGAAATACCGCGACATTTCCATGGTGTTCCAGTCCTATGCGCTTTATCCGCACAAAACGGTTGCCGAAAATATCGGCTTTCCGCTGAAGGTCCGCAAAGTGAACCAGGCCGAGCAGGACGTAGCCATCCGTGAGGCGGCAGCCCAGGTCCAGCTCGGCGAGTTGCTGCATCGTTACCCCCGTGAACTCTCGGGCGGCCAGAAGCAGCGCGTGGCGCTTGCCCGCGCCATCATCCGCAGGCCGTCGGTTTTTCTGATGGATGAGCCGCTATCCAACCTTGATGCCAAGCTGCGCGGCCATATGCGCGCCGAGCTCAAACACATGCAGGAGTCATTCGGCATTACCACGATCTATGTGACCCATGACCAGATCGAAGCCATGACGCTTGCCCACCGAGTTGCCATTCTCGAAAAGGGCGTGTTGCAGCAGTTGGCCACGCCGGCCGAAATCTACAACAACCCAGCCAATCTTTTTGTGGCCCAGTTCATCGGCTCGCCGCCCATGAACATCATCGAAGGTGCTTTGTCGGGTGACACGTTCCAGACCAGTGACGGAAAGATCAAGACCCCGGTGAAGGGCAAGGCTGCCAAGGCCGTGCTGGGCGTCCGCCCCGAGGACTGCACCGTCACAAGCGCTGCCAAAGGTGACATCAAGGGCGAGATCTTCACCAATGAATTGATCGGCGACCACACGCTGGTTACGGTGAAGACTGACGGCGGCTTGATGGCGGTAAAGGCCGCCAAGGAATACAAGGGCAAATCCGGCGAGGCTATAGGCGTGGCCTTGTTGAAGTCTGGTCTCTATGTGTTTGAGGCTGAAGGTGGCGCACGGCTGCGCTGAGCAGCTGTCGGATTTTCCGCTCTGACCACTTCAAGTTTTCTCACCTGCGCATATCCGCGTTCGGTGCTTGGCAACAGAAGGTCTTCGAGGAAAAACGCCCCCAGTTCCGACCGGCTGGACAGTCCTGACTTCCGGTAGACCGCCACTGCCTGCTGGCGCACTGTGGTTTCTTCCGAGCCACGCACATGGGCGATTTCCTTTTGCGTCAATCCCTTCAGCATGAGCAGCGCAATGTCGGCCTCGCTTTCACTCAGTTTCCATGCCCGGAATTGGTCGTTGATAGCAAGGCCCAGGCCATCAATGTGGGCCCTTGCGGCGCTGCGCCACTTGTCGCTTTCACTGCGCACCCGCGACAGGTCGTTCATCAAGTCGGTGCGCTCGCGCTTCAGGCCCCGAGTTTCCATGGCCACATAGGCCGTCGCCGCGATGGCGAGGGCCAGCAGGGCTTTTTCAAACACGTCCAGCAGGAAGCCCGCCAGTTGGAACGGTTCATCGCTTTTGAGATTGTCGATCACCACCAGCATGGTGAACAGCGCAAAAGCCGCCGCAGAAAACCCGATGATGCGTTTCATGACGAGGTGTCCGATCATTTGGCGATAACGGGGACCGCAATCCCCGCCGGAATGTCGCAGCTCATTGTGTCTTGAATGCGCCGGACTGCAAGGTCTGGTTTCCACTCTCTTCGATGGCGAGCACCTCCCAAAGATAGCCCGTTTTGGCCTCAAAGAACGTGCCTGGAATCCTGATTTCCCTTGTTGTGGCCGGAAGATACATGCTGAGACCGCGCTTGCCGATCATCCGCGGGTGGGGCTGCTCGTCTTTTTCAATGATCAGCTGATAGGCGATAATGCTGGCTGGTGATCCGTCAATCGCTTTGTCGGATCCAGACCACGACATTAACGTGTCGCCAACCGGGATCACGGCGTCTTGCCGTGGTTCAAGCAGTGCCACGCCTTCGGGAATCTTGTGGCTGAGTGTCGCCGTGCTCATCATGACACCGTTGTTGCCGCCGAGCTTCGAGGCGGTGGCGCGGAACTCGTAGGCCCCGGCCGGCATTTTCTTGAGCAACTCGGCGAGCGGCATTTTGACATTTTCGGGCTCGACTGTTTCGAGGAACAATTCCGTCATGCCGAGTTCACTGACGCCGCCCTTGGGGTGGAATTCGGCGATCAGGCCATTTGGCCCGGTGAGCGTGAGTTTCTCCCAACCGTCGGCATCAAGGGACACTTGAAAGCCCGTGTCGTTGTCGGTCGCATTGTGTTCGATGATCACCTTGGCCTGTTTCAAGGGGCCATCGGCAAGTGCAACTCCCCCAGCTGTGATAAGCAGGCCTGCCGCGAGCATGAAGGTTCTGGTGTTGTGCAGGGTCATGGTCTGTCTCCAGTTTTGACCAGGACCGGTTGGCCTGGTGCAGCGAAACTGGACAGGTTGGCAGGTCAGGACAATCCGACGGACATCATAGTCGCGGGTTGTCGGTACAGCTCATACACAGGTGATACAGTACGTTACACGCCCCAGGTGCGCTGCAATACCCTGAGCCAGTTCTTCCAGGCGATCTTTTCAATCAGACCGGAACCAAAACCCGCCTTGTCCATGGCGGCGACAAGCTTTGGAACACCGGCGGAATCGCCGATGAAACCAGGAATGCGCGCGCCATCGAAATCCGAGCCGAGGCCGACACCGTCTTCGCCGACCAGCCGAAGCATGTGTTCGAGATGGGTAATCAGCACATCGGAACTTGTTTCCGTGGTCCAGCGGCCGTCGTCGCGCAGGAAGCCGGTGGCATAGTTGAGCCCGACCATGCCGCCGCTTTCGCCGATGGCCAGCAACTGGTCATCTGTCAGGTTGCGGGACGATGGGCAGATGGCGTGGACATTGGAATGAGTGGCGACGAGCGGCGCTTGCGAGATTTTCGCAGCGTCCCAAAAACCTTTTTCATTGAGATGCGAGAGGTCCACGAGAATGCCCATGCTGTTGCAACCCGCAACCAGCGCCTTGCCCGGCTCCGTGAGGCCGGGGCCCGTATCGGGCGGTGATGGAAAGCGGAAAGGCACGCCATGTCCGAAAACATTTGGACGCGACCATACCGGCCCCAGCGAGCGCAGGCCTTTGTCGTAAAGCGCCTGCAATCCGTCAAGGTCGCCCGCGATGGCTTCTGCCCCCTCCACATGCAGGATGACAGCAAGCCTGCCAGTTGCCATTGCCGAGGTGATGTCGGCAACCGAAGTACAAAGCGATACAGCCCCCGCACTTTCCCGCACAATGTCATGCAGCAGTTCAACCATGCCGCAAGTGGAGACTTGCGCCTTGCTGCGCGAAAGCGATCCGGCGAGCGGCGGGTTCAGGTCACTGTCATCGGGTGCGCCAATGTGGTCGTCCGGCGCAAACACCGCAAAAAAACCACCCGCCATGCCGCCAGCCTTCAGGCGTGGCAGGTCGATATGGCCGATGCCGTCGCCATCGAGAAAATCCCGCACGGCCGAGGCGGATTTTTTCTGCCATAGCCGCAACAAGACATCATTGTGTCCGTCAAATACCG
The DNA here is from genome assembly GCA_031380375.1 of Hyphomicrobiales bacterium. GTDB lineage: Bacteria > Pseudomonadota > Alphaproteobacteria > Rhizobiales > Aestuariivirgaceae > Aestuariivirga. The sequence goes on along the minus strand of JANNFZ010000103.1, from coordinate 5,282 downwards.
GAACAGACATCACGCTTTGGCGTGCATCTCAGCGACATGATCCCAGTTCACCAGGCTGTCGACGAAGGCTTCGAGGTATTTCTGCCGGGCGTTGCGATAGTCGATGTAATAGCTGTGTTCCCACACGTCGCAGCCGAGGATTGGTGCTGCGCCGTGCATCAGCGGGTTTTCGCCATTTGGCGTCTTCACGATGGCGAGCTTGCCGTCCTTCACGGCAATCCAGCACCAGCCCGAACCAAACTGCGTAAGGCCGGCCTGCACGAAATCGGCACGCATCTTGTCATAACCGCCAAGGTCCGTCTCGATTGCCTTTTCAAGCCTGCCCGGCAGCTTCTTGCCGCCGCCATTGGGCTTCATCCAGTTCCAGAAGTGATTGTGGTTGTAGTGCTGGCCGACATTGTTGATGAGGCCGGGGATCTTGTCGGCAAAAGCTGCCTTGCAGATATCTTCGATGGATTTCGACGCCAGCGGTGAATCCTTCAGAAGATTGTTGCCATTCGTCACATAAGCCATGTGATGCTTGTCGTGGTGGAACTCGAGTGTTTCCTTCGACATGAAGGGGCCGAGTGCATCATAGGCATAGGGCAGGGCGGGAAGTTCAAGGGCCATCGGGTCTCTCCATTGGGTTCAGGAGGCGTTCTAAACCTTCACCCGGCGCGGCGCAACGGAACATCCTTGGCTCCCCCGCTGTGGAATTCACGCACCACCGTTGTGGCGCGCGCACGGCTTCGCAAGCGGAGATTTGCGTGACATGAGAAAGCCATGCCACGGCAATCATGCCCGGCGCAAAAAGCGGAACAAACATCATGAAATCCCTGTTGAAATACGCAGGCCTGGCCGCCACGTTCCTTGTTGCCCTGAACATTCTTGCGCAGGCAGGAACAATGTCGGCCCAGGATTATGCCAATGCCAGGCTTGCGGCCTTTGGCAAGGGTGACGTCAACGCCCTGGTCGAGCAGTACGCCGATGACGCAGTGGTCATCACGCCCATGGGCATTCTGCATGGCAAAGCCCAGATTCGTCCCATGATCGAAAATATCGTTGCCGAGTTTGCCCAGCCCAATGTGAAATTCAAACTCCTGTTCCAGGCTGCGGAAGGCGACGTTGTCATCTTTGTTTGGCAAGCCGACACGGCCAAGAACATCTATGACCTCGGTGCGGAAACCTATGTGCTGAAGGATGGCGTCGCCATTTATCAGACCTTCGCTGCCAAAGTCACGCCGAAGTAAGGGGGCTGCACATGCGCATGTTGATGAAAGCCCACATGGAAGTGCAAACGGCAAACATTGCCATCAGTGACGGCAGCCTTCAGAAGGCCATCGGAGCAACACTTGCCGCCCTGAAGCCCGAAGCTGTCTATTTCTGCACCGAAACAGGCCGCCGCACGGTACTGGCGGTGTTTGAAGCGTCAAGCTCTTCAATTGTCCCCGCCGCAGCAGAACCAATGTTCCAGAGCCTGGGTGCAGAAGTTCATTTCCTGCCAGTCATGTCCCAGACCGAACTCGAAGCTGGTTTGAAGGCATGGATGCAACAGAAGTGACCACTAACCAAGGGCCGGATCGGGCGGAAACAGTTCCGCAATGCTCCGGCCCGCCAGTGCTGCGGCCTGTTCCGTGCACAGCATTGCAATAAAATCGTAGACCACGCGAATGCGGGCCTGGTTGCGAAGGTCGCGGTGTGTCACCAGGAATATTTCAGGCAGGCCGACAATGCCAGGCCACACAGGCAGAAGCGTGTCATCGCCATATGCGGCAATGGCGGGCATTGCTGTCAGGCCAAGACCCGAGCGTGCCGCCGTAAGCAATGGCATGATTTCGTTGCACCGCATGACCACGTGGCAGCCAGCGGCCAGCTCAACCATGCGGTCATAGCCCGGCATGCCGTGCAATTCTTCGCCGAATATTGTGGCATCGTGACCTTTGAAATCTTCTGCTGGAGTGCCACGCTCGCTGATGTACGTGCGCGACGCAAAAAAGGCGATTGCCACGGTGCCGACCTTGCGGGCTATGAGTGTGTTTTGTTCAGGCCTGCGGTTGCGAAGCGCAATGTCGGCCTCGCCCTTGATGAGATTGCGGAACACGTGCCCGCTGTCAACTTCAACAGCGATGTCGGGATAGGCCTTGCGCATGCGGGGCAGGGCGGGGATCAGCAAGGTTGTTGCAAAAAACTCAGGCACAGTCACAACAACCCTGCCTTCAGCCTTCTTCTCGCTGCCGCTCAGCCGGTGCGTGAGGGCGGTCATGGATTGTTCAACACCTTCTGCGGTGGCAATGACATCCATGCCCTGTTTGGTTACCGTGCAGCCGTCGCTGCGCCGTTCGAACAGCCGGACGCCGAGTTGTGTCTCAAGCAATTCCAGGCGGCGAATGACGGTTGAGCGGTCGATGCTCAGGGCTTCCGATGCCGCGTGCATGGAACCACCGCGATGAACTGCAAGTGCGATCCGCAACAAGTCCCATTCGGCCATGAGTTGCCTTTCACTGAGGCGAAAGATCTCAAACGAAGCGCTTGCCTGCGCTATTTCGTTGGCGAGGTATTCTTGACGAAGGCGAAATAGCCAAAGCCAGCCGCCAGCGCCAACCTGATGACAATACCAATCCAGGCGCGGGGTTCCATCACGCCACCCGTCACGGCCAGCAAGGCGATAACAACGGAAAGCGCGTTCAAGGCAAAGCCGCCGATCAACACACCCTTGAGGATTTCAGCAGCAACCAAATTGCGGCTGTACCAAAGAATGACAGCGACACCGAGAAGTGTTGCACCGAGCAATCGCGCAACGGTCACGCCACCAGCGTCCAGACCGATGCCAAACATGCCCGACATCATTTCAGGCACGAGCAATCCTGCCGTGCCAAACACAGCGTGAAGAATGGCCGAAACAATCAGAAATGGTCCAAGTTTCATAGCCCCCTCCATGGTTCCCTCCGTTGTCTCCCGCCCGGTTGGGCAAAAGCCTAGCACAGAAAAGACGTGCCGTCTGGCCTTGTCACATTCTGGAAAGCGGTATTCCCATTTGGGCTTGGGCAAACAGGGCCGCAGTCAGAATGGCAATGAACTGATTCTCATCGTCGGATTTTGAGCGGGAACGGCGAGGCCAAGACAATACTGTGATGCCGAACTTCCAGATCCGGCGCGAGCTGGAGTTCAACCACGTAGCCGGACCGGCCAATCGTCGCCTGGCCTATCCTCTGGAGGAACCTGCGGACACCCTTGGGAAGCAAGGTCACCCACCCTGCTTCGCGAAAAATGTAGAAACTGCTGTAGCCCAGCTCTCGCAGGTACTCGACAGCGCCGCTCTTGCCGTTGTCAAAAGACTCCTTCAACACTTCAAGCGCGACAACAGGCTTGGAGCTTCTGAGAATTGAAGGCATTCCCCTGAGCCCCTGAAGCTCATAGCCCTCGGTGTCGATTTTGATGAAGCTGACGTTGCCGTGGTCCGCAACGGGGATCAGGTCGTCGACGCGGTCTAGATTGAAAGTGGTGGCCGGGCGTTTTCCAGTCCTTGCTTCTGTCGCACCGGACCGCACCACAGAGGCCGTTCCTGAGTTGAGCGGGTCCTCGCTGGCTTGAGCCACTTCTTTGCGGTCCGAAGCACCTGAATTGGCGACAACAATGTTGTTTGCCAGTTCTGCATTGAGTTGGAGCAGCTTGAAGGTTCTGGCGTGGGGCTCAAAAGCCATAACCTTCCTGAAGTGCTCGCAGAAATAGAGGCTGTGATTTCCAACATGGGCCCCGATATCAATGCAGATATTGCGGGTGGGAAGTTGCGAAAAAACTTGAGTGCCCAGCAACTCCAGTTCTTCAGCCGCAAACCTGCCATGAAACATGACCGAAGTGCCCAGCAGATCGAAGGCGAAACAAGCCAGTTTCGGATATTGTGCAATGTATTTTTCGTGCTGTTTGTGCAGTCGTCTTTCGGTAAATGTCCTGACCATAAGTCCCGCCGTTCTGAACCATGCGACCCATGCCACGGTTCAAACCACTAACCAAGTGCCTTGCTGCAATTGCAATACCCGCTAGTTTCTGAAAACAGGCAAGCCCATCACGGCCTGGGCAAACAGGGCCGCAGTCAGGAGGGCAATGGCCACTGCCGTCCCATAAACCACGGCGCGCCTGCCGCTGAGTGCCGCAAACGGCACAATCTGCATGGCATGAAGACCCGCAAAATGGGCCACGCGCAAATCGCCACCCGTTGTCGACCAGTAAAACAGCGGAAGGCCCGTGGCGTCGCTCTGGTTGCCGCCAATCCAGTGGCCGGTGTGCGACGACAAGATGCCGCCCACCACCGTGGCAAGGATGGCGCCGACGACAAGGCCAAGGCCTGCGGCTTCCCGCCAGAGATCACCGTTGCGCCTGCGCCAGATGATAAAACCGATGATGGCGGCAGTGATCGTCAGCGTCAGTGCGCCAAGGCCCATCACGCCGTAAAGCGCCTGTGTAAGAGGAGTGTCGGTGTTGTAGTGCGAACCTTCGCCGCGCGCCGCACGGAAGGTGATGTAGACAAGTTCAAGCCACGCCGCCGCGATCATGGCGATGACGGACCAACGCACGGTGCGGGACCTTTTTTGGGTGTCGTCGAGAAGCGACAGAGCCCAGGCCACCGTGGCGAGTTGCACACTGAGCGAAAAGAAAAACTTGGCTGGCTTGTGCCAGGCATCGATGCCGTTGAACATCTGCGGATCAACAAGCGGTGCCGCAAGGCAGACGGCAAATCCCGACGCCATGAGCAATGCGTTGATCGTGAGCGTGCGCGAACCTTTGAACAGGTCCCGCCAAAGCCCGGCGATTGGCGTTTGCGTGAATTTGAAAACCGCATGGGCTTGGGTTGTCATGGCGGGCCTCAGGATTAGCTGGCTGAACGGGCGCGCAGCAGCAGCTGCGACAGATGGAAGGCGAGAAAGCCGGCCGGGCCGAACATGAATGTCAGCGGCAGGAGAGGAACCAGAAGCAGGCGCGGCTGGCCCCGTTGCATGACCTCACGGGCAATCCACGTTCCTACCAAAAGGTCAAAGGCCAGATAGTGCACCCAACCTGCCAAGGCCGCCCAATCTGAGGTGAAAAGCAGTTTTACGTCGGGCAGCGAGCCAAAGCCGCCCGGTGCCTTGAAGAAGAAAAACACGATGAGCACCGCGTAAACCGCCGAAAGCCCCAGTTGAGCAAGATGGTTTGGGACGTGCGGCAGCAGGCGCGTTTCCTGAGCGCCCGCAAGGATGTCGATGCGTCGCGTATCGGCTATATCGGCATGTCGCTGAGCGCCAAAACGGCGGTGTACGTGGCGGCTT
>JANNFZ010000094.1:0-2707 GCA_031380375.1 Hyphomicrobiales bacterium | reverse complement strand
TTTCTCCGGATCATAATGGGCAAAGCGCACGATGCTTGCAGGCAGGAGTTTCGCATGGCCATCGCCCTTGCCGATCTCGACCGACGTTCCAATGTCGCTGTTCAGCGCATCGACGCGGGCCAGCGCGATGGTCTTGCCAAGAATTGGAGAACGGCAAGAACTTGTGACCACTCCAACCTGCGCCCGACCGACATAGACGCCATCGCCGTGGCCCACTGTTTCATTGGCGTCGATATCGAGGCCCACAAGTTTCCGACGCGGGTGTTCCTTACGTAGCATCAACGCCGTCTTGCCGATGAAATCATCAGCCTTGGTTTTCAAAGGCACGGTGAAACCGATGCCAGCCTCAAACGGATCGGTTTCGGAGGTGAATTCGGAATTGGCGAATATGAGCCCCGCTTCGATCCGCACCATGTCGAGCGCTTCGAGCCCCATGGGCTTCAGACCAAACTCTTGGCCTGCCTCCCACACCGCATCAAAAACTTCGACCGCATGTTTTGGATGGCAGAAGATTTCATAGCCCAGTTCGCCCGTATAGCCGGTGCGCGACACCACAAGCGGCACACCTTCAAAATGCCCGATGCGCGCCACCGCGAAGCGGAACCATTCCAATTCCGCAAGCGTTGGTTGGGCGGGTGCTGTCCAGATGATTTTATTCAGGATGTCGCGGGAGAAAGGACCTTGCACAGCTATATTGTGCAATTGGTCCGTCGACGACCGCACCCAGGCCTTAAAGCCTTTTTTCTCCGCCTGTTCGCGCAGCCAAATGCCGGAATAATCATCGCCGCCAATCCAGCGGAACAGGTTCTGGCCGAGGCGGAACACCGTGCCGTCGTCAATCATGCCGCCATTTTCATAGCACATGGTGGTATAGACCACCTGCCCTGTCGAGAGTTTGCGGATGTCGCGCGTCAGACAATATTGCAACAGCGCTTCGGCATCAGGGCCTGTCACTTCAAATTTCCGCAAGGGCGACAAGTCCATCACCACGGCCTTTTCGCGACACGCCCAGTATTCCTCAACAGGCCCGTCATTGTTGAAACGGCCGGGCAGCCAAAATCCCCTGTACTCGGCGTAGTTCCGCGTCAGGGCGGAAAAGCGGGGATGAAATCCCGTTTCCCTTGTCATTACGGGATCAGCGTCAGGTGTCATGCGGTAAGCCACTGCTTTGGAGAATTTTTGCTTGGGTGAATAGGTGCGGACATGGATGTCGGTGGGGTTCCAGCCATTGCCGGGATCAATGTCGTCGGGACACGATGAGGTGACACATACAAGATCGGTCAGGGCCTTCACCAGCACATAGTCACCAGGCCTCGACCATGCTTCATCGGAAACGATCTGGTTGGCGTGTGTTACGTGCGTGTTGTAAAAGAAATTGAGCGCCTCCCAGCCTTTGCGCTTGGCAACGCCGAAGGGATCAAGCGCGAAGTTGAAATTTTCCGTGCAATTGGCGTGGCCGGGATAGCCCATGTCATCATAAAAGCGCGGATTGCAGGCTGTGGCGAAAGCATCATGACGGCCACAGGTGTCCTGCACCACTTCAATCAGCGGTTCGAAATCAAAACCAAAGGCTTTCGAAGGCAGGCCGGGTATCGGATAGGCGCGGCCCGTCAAGGTGCGCGTCACGGTGGCATCAAGGGCATTCTCAATTCCAGCATCGAGCTTCCGCGCCGAGAAGCATTGGAAGTCAGTCATTTGGCGGCCCGAAACGTCGATGATCTGGATATATTCGCCGGCCTTCACGAAATAGCCCCGCGCCGTGGCGGCCTTGATGCGAATGTCCTGCAAGGAATCAGCCAGCGGTTCCGGAAGGTCATCGCCGACGACTTTTGGTTTTGGACTGGCGCGGACGAGGCGGAGTTCAATGTCAGTCGCTGTGTCTTGGGCGTGCGGCGACATGTCATTGGCAGGGACGGCGATGATGCCCGCTCCGTCTCGCTGCACTGTGAGTTCGATGTTGTTTCCGGGCGGGCTATCCGCACCAAAAAGTTGCGCCGTCCGCGCCGCTGAAAGGTTGATGTTCCGGCGCAGCAAGGCCGCTTGTGTGCGTTTTGCACCGTCATTGTCGGAAAGCAGCATGGCCCTGAGGCCATTGCCCTTCCCGTCTGGCTTGGCTCCAATGGCAGAGAGGTCAAACCGGCCCTGCCCGTCACAGAATGAAATTTCAGCCCGCTGTCCACCTTCGAGATCGGTCAAAAGCAGCCTGTCCCCTGCCTTCACATCAACAACAATGGAACCACCACCCTTGACCAGATAGCGCTCAACGTTGGCGGGAAGCACCCGTTCGCCTGGCCGCAAAATCCGGCTGGCACGGGGTGCAAAAAATGCTGGGGCGTTCATGGCAGGCTCGGACCATCCGATCTGGGTGCGGCGCAATATCGGTTGCGCATATTTGCCGGGATGATCGCACAGTTTGCCTTGACCGTCGATATCTTGTCAGTAAAATTTGTTTCCTGAAGCGGGGCTTGCTTCCTGAACCCAGGACGCAGACCATGCCTTCATTCAACCGGCTGCCGAAGCTCCGCAGAGGGCAAGGCACCGGGGCAATCAACGGGGCAATTGGAGGGAACTCAACCATGTCTTCAAACAACACTTCCGGAGGGCTCGTTCGCGCCCTTGACTGGAAGGGCGCATTCTGGGTGGCCGCAGGCGTGCCTCCCCTCGTGCTCTTCTCGATTGGCGGCATCGCCGGAACCACAGGCAAGCT
>JANNFZ010000044.1:0-2390 GCA_031380375.1 Hyphomicrobiales bacterium | reverse complement strand
AGGCCGAATATGCCAACTACTTTGCGTTGACCGGGGATCCTCGTGCCTCGAACCAGGCGATCCTGGCGATCATGGCGGCCGGCATGGCGCGTGGTGCTGCACCCGGCACGGATTCGGGCGCCAAGGGCCTCGAATTTTTCGCTGAACTGAACAAGGCCGGCAATTTCGTTCCCGTCGGTGGCAAGTCAGGCACCATTGCCCAAGGTGCCACCCCGATCGTCGCCGGCTGGGACTACAATATGCTGGCCTGGCGTGACAGCCTGGCAGGAAACCCGGTGGTCGAGGTCGTGATCCCTTCATCGGGTGTTCTGGCCGGTGTTTATGTGCAGGCGATCTCGGCCTATGCGCCGCATCCGAATGCCGCCAAACTGTGGATGGAATACATTTACTCGGATGAGGGCCAACTCGGTTGGCTCAAGGGTTATTGTCATCCGATCCGCTTCAACGACATGGTGGCGCGCGGTGTGGTTCCAAAAAACCTGATGGATGCGCTGCCTCCAGCTGATGCCTATGCCAAGGCCGTCTTCCCGACGCTGGATGAACAGTCGGCCAACAAGAAGGCCGTGACCACCGGTTGGGATACTGTCGTCGGCGCAAACGTCAAATAGATCCCGGCACGACATCTTGGCCTGTCCCTGCGGTTGCAGTGGCGGGCCATCCTCTGGAGCACGTTCCGGCAAAGTTGCACGACTTTGCCGAAAGGGACATGCTCCAACAAATTGAATTGGCGCGAATTCTTTTCGATCAGACGAATTCGTCTGATCGGAAAGCGCGCTGGCAGCGGAACCTTGATTGATGCAGACGCCCGCGCAAACCGACGCCCAAACGCCTGCGCCATCTCCCCCGGTACGGCGACGCCTGTCGCTCAACTGGCTTGGCATCGTGCCGTTCATGATATTCGCGCTGCTTTTCCTGATCCTGCCGACCTTCAACATCGTGCTCGGAGCATTTCGCACGCCAGGTGGCGAACTGACGCTCAACAATATCGTCAACCTCTTCACCCCGTCGATCATCGGGGCCTTCTGGATTTCCATCAAGATCAGCCTCGCCTCAGCGCTGCTCGGTTGCCTGATTGGCTTTTTGATCGCCGCTTCGGTCACACTCGGCGGTTTGCCCGGCTGGATCCGGGGGCCATTGCTGACGTTTTCCGGTGTCGCCTCCAACTTCGCGGGCGTGCCCCTGTCCTTTGCCTTCCTCGCAACACTGGGGCGGCTGGGCATCGTCACGGTGCTTCTGCGCGACGTGTTTGGTGTCAATATTTACGGATTGGGATTCAACCTGCTCAGCTTCTGGGGTCTGACGCTGGTCTATTTGTTCTTCCAGATTCCACTCATGGTTCTGATCATCACCCCGGCCCTTGACGGCCTGAAACGAGAATGGCGCGAGGCGGCAGAGATTTTGGGCGCCACCCGCCTGCAATACTGGCGCTTGGTGGCACTGCCGGTGCTGTGGCCCTCGCTCCTCGGCACCATGGCGCTGCTGTTTGCGAATGCCTTTGGTGCGGTGGCAACAGCCATAGCACTGACCGGATCGTCGCTTTCCATCGTGCCAATCCTGTTGTTTGCCCAGATCCGCGGCGACGTGCTGCAAGACCCGCATTTGGGTTATGCGATTGCATTTGGCATGATCGTGGTGACCGGTATCGCCAACGTCATCTACATCGTGCTGCGCACCCGTGCGGAACGGTGGATCAAATGACGGCCAGCCGTTTTTGGCCATGGGTCGCGCTGCTTGCAGGGCTGGTCTATTTTTTCGTGCCGTTGATCGGCATGCTCGAGTTTTCCCTGAAAATGCGGCGCGGAGTCTACAGCCTGGACGCCTACCGGGCGGTGCTCGGTGATCCGCAGTTCCAGCAGACCTTCGGTTACTCGGTGGTCATGGCGCTGTGCACCATCGTGCTGGGCATCGTGATCATCGTGCCGACGGCCTTTTGGGTGCGCCTGAAACTGCCGCGCTTTCGCCCGGTGATCGAATTCATCACCCTGCTGCCGCTGGTCATTCCGCCGATTGTCATTGTCTTCGGTTACATCCGCATGTTCAACACCTCGTCGATCCTGCCGCTCACCGGCACCGCGACGGGCACCAACATTCTGTTGGTGTTTGGCTATTCCATTTTGGCGCTGCCCTATATGTACCGGGCCGTTGACACGGGCCTTCGCGCCATTGACGTCAACACCCTGACCGAGGCCGCGCAAAGCCTGGGTGCCGGCTGGTTTCAAATCCTTGCGCGGGTGATCCTGCCCAACGTGCTGGTGGCGGTGCTCTCTGGCGCGTTTCTCACCTTCGCCATTGTCATCGGGGAATATGTCTTCGCGGCATTGCTCGATCGCCCGGCATTTGGCCCCTATCTGGTGTGGAGCGGCGATAACAAGGCCTATGTACCGCAAGCC
>JANNFZ010000040.1:0-10579 GCA_031380375.1 Hyphomicrobiales bacterium | reverse complement strand
TGGCGCTCACCACCAAGGACGCCGCCCCGTTGACCCAGTTTATAGCAAGCTATTCGGCTCCCGAAGGCCTGTTCTGGGCCAAACTGTCGGCGGCCTCGACCATGGCCATAGCACCAATCCTGATCCTTGGATGGTTTGCGCAAAAACAACTTGTACGCGGCCTCACATTCGGAGCGGTAAAATAATGGGCACGATCACACTGAAGAAAGTCCACAAGGCCTTTGGTGATGCCGTCATCATCCCGAGTGCTGATCTCGAGATCAAGAACGGCGAATTCGTGGTGTTTGTCGGCCCTTCGGGCTGCGGCAAGTCCACATTGCTGCGGCTGATCGCCGGCCTTGAAGACTTGTCCTCCGGCACAATTGAAATCGACGGGCGCGATGTCACCGCTGTTCCGCCGTCGAAGCGCGGTCTTTCCATGGTGTTTCAGTCCTATGCGCTTTATCCGCACATGAGTGTCCGCAGCAACATCGGCTTCGGCCTAAAGATGGCAGGCGAAAGCAAGGAGATGATCGACGGCAAGGTTGCAAAGGCCGCCGCCACCCTGAACCTGACCGACTATCTGGACCGCAAGCCCGGCCAGCTTTCCGGCGGTCAGCGCCAGCGCGTGGCCATCGGGCGCGCCATCGTGCGCAATCCCGGCGGCTTCCTGTTCGACGAACCACTGTCCAATCTCGACGCGGCACTGCGCGTCAACATGCGTATTTTCATCATGCAGCTGCACAAGGACCTGGGAACGACGATGGTTTACGTCACCCATGACCAAGTCGAAGCCATGACCATGGCCGACCGCATTGTGGTTTTGAACAAGGGCAATATTGAGCAGGTTGGATCGCCGCTCGAGCTGTACAACAATCCCGTCTCGCAATTTGTGGCAGGCTTCATTGGCTCGCCCAAAATGAACTTCGTGACCGGCAGCTATGCGGATGGAAAAAAAGCCGCGACTGTTGGCGTGCGCCCCGAGCATATCGACATCGTCGCCAGCAAGGGCGAATGGGCGGGCACCATCCTGCTCACCGAGCATCTGGGTTCAGACTCGTTTCTGCATGTTGATGCAGGTGATGCGGGACGCCTCGTGGTCCGGGCCCCTGGTGAGTACGGTGGCAAGTCTGGTGACAAGATTGCGCTGAAGCCAGATGCTGCGCGCCTGCACCGCTTTGATGCTGAAGGCAAGGCCCTCCGCTGATGCGCCTCAGGGACAAGACAGCAATTGTGACCGGCGGTGCGCGCGGCATTGGTGCAGCCGTGGCCGAAGGTTACATCCGCGAAGGCGCCAGGGTCTGCATCGCCGACATTGAACTTGATGTTGCCGCGGAAACAGCAAGGCACCTGGGAAAGCTTGCCTTTGCCTTCCACCTCGATGTCACAAATCTGGACTCTATCAACCGCTGCGTTGCCCATGTTGTGCGGGCAACTGGCGGCGTTGACATTCTCGTCAACAACGCCGCGATTTTTGACATGGGGCCGCTCGAGGACATTTCCGAAAAAACCTATGACCGGATCTTTGCCGTCAATGTGAAGGGTGCACTCTTCATGCTGCAAGCCGTGGCCCGGTCCATGGTGGCCCGGGGCAGAGGCGGAAAGATCATCAATTTTGCCTCCCAGGCCGGCCGCCGGGGGGAACCCTTGGTCGCTGTTTATTGCGCCTCCAAGGCTGCCGTGATTTCCCTGACTCAATCCGCAGGTCTTGCCCTGATCAAGCATCGCATCAACGTCAACGGCATTTCGCCCGGCGTCGTCGACACGCCCATGTGGGACGTTGTCGATGGCCTCTTTGCCAAATATGAAAACCGGCCCCTTGGCGAAAAAAAACGCCTTGTCGGCGAAGGCGTGCCCTTCGGCCGCATGGGCACGCCCGAAGACCATGTCGGCTGTGCCATATTTTTGGCTTCGGGTGAAAGCGACTACGTCGTTGCACAGACGTTCAATGTCGACGGCGGACAGTGGATGAGTTGAGTCGGCATGACAAAGCTCACCCTCACGTCTGTCCACGACCTCAACACCGGGGTGTCGGTGCCCAAGTATGCCCGTTCATCCCTGCGGGCGGGCATCGTACACTTCGGTGTTGGCAATTTTCACCGCGCCCATCTCGCCGTCTATCTCGATGACCTTTTCAACATGGGACTTGAACAGGATTGGGCCATCATTGGTGCTGGCGTCATGCCTTCCGATGAGGTGATGCGGAAGAAACTGGCGGACCAGGATTTTCTGACAACCGTTGTCGAACAGGAAGCAGGCAGCACAAACGCCCGCGTGACCGGGCCGATGATAGACTTTATTCCACCTGAAGACCGGAAACGCCTTGTCGACACAATGGCCGATCCAGCCATTCGTATTGTCTCACTTACGGTCACAGAGGGCGGCTACATGATCGACCCCGCCACCGGAAAATTCGATCCCCGTCATCCTGCCCTGCAACGGGATGCCGCAAATCCCGATGATCCTGTTTCGGTATTCGGCCTCATCTTGCTGGGCATCAGAAAGCGCCGTGACAAGGGTATTCCGCCCTTCACGGTCATGTCCTGCGATAACGTGCCCCATAATGGCATCGTCACCCGCAATGCCGTTGCCGGCCTTGCGCGCCTGTCTGACGAAAAATTCGCCGGCTGGATCATCGGCACTGTGGCTTTTCCCAACGGCATGGTGGATCGCATCACGCCGGCCACATCCGACCGCGAACGCCGCATGGCCTTCGAACTCTATGGCATTGAAGACAACTGGCCGGTGTTCTGCGAGGAATTCAAGCAATGGGTGGTGGAAGATCACTTCCCCGCCGGACGACCCGCTTTTGAAAAGGTCGGCGCGCAATTTGTGCCTGATGTGACGCCCTTCGAATACATGAAGATTCGCATTCTCAATGGCGGCCACGCACTGATTGCCTATCCAGGCGGCTTGCTCGATGTCCACTATGTCCACGAAGCCATGCAACACCCGCTGATCCATGCCTTCCTTGAAAAGGTCGAGCGCGAGGAGATCATCCCCACCATCCCGCCGGTGCCCAACACCAATCTGCAGGATTATTTCCGCCTGATTAACCGGCGCTTTTCCAATCCCAAGATCGGCGACACGGTGCGGCGCTTGTGTCTCGATGGCTCCAACCGCCAGCCGAAATTCATCGTCCCACCGATTGCCGATCGCCTCGCTGCAGGAAAGAGCATTGAGGGCCTCGCACTTGAATCCGCCCTGTGGTGCAAATACTGTGCCGGGACCAGCGACAGCGGCAAGGTGATCGAACCCAATGATCCAAACTGGGATCAACTTGCAAGACTTGCTATGGAGGCGCACGGCAACCCGCTTGTCTGGCTTGCCATGAATGACATCTATGGCAGCACTGGCCGGTCACCGGTGATGATTGAAGCCTTCAGCCGCTGGCTCTCTCTACTCTGGAGCAAAGGCACGTCGGCGACGTTGAAAACCTACCTCGGAAAAACCTGATCAGGCAGCGGCAAGTTTGCCTGTTGTCCACTCCGGCGTCTTGGCAATCATCTCGATGGCATCATGCCGGATGTAATTTTTTGCCATGGCTTCACGCAAGGCCTTGTCATCGACCATGCCTGCGTTCAGCGCACCCTTGAGCATGCTGAAGAACAGCGCCTCCTGGTTGCGGTCGGGATGGCGCGAATATGATCCGAGAAGGCCATGTTCGCCAAAGAACTTGCGGCGCATGCGCATGAACCAGCCGAGGATCGGCACAAATTCCGTGGGCGTGTAGTCAACCCGAAGTCCGGTCTTCCAGGGCTGGGTGCGACGGCGCGTATTGTGCACCATTTTGGTGGCCGGTGTCAGCTTGTCGAAATCATTCCATTCGTTTTCGAACATGCCAATGGTCGATTGGTCTTCCATCAGCAGCGACATCCAGTTGTGATAGTCGCGCTTTCCGCTGAACAGTTCGTTGAAGGACTTGTCCATGTCCCAGTGCTTCAGTTTGGCGCAATCGAGCAGCATTACACTGGTGGCCCAGGCGCCATTTTTGAAATGCGAGCCGCGGCACATGATCGCCTTGCCGCCCATGTCACGGGTCAGAAGTTCCCAAACGTCGCCAACTGCAAAAACATCGGGATCAACGACAAGCGCCCGGCCCTCATAACCCATCAGTTGCGGCGGCAGGAAACGCGTCGGCGTGAAAGACTGCAAGTCGTTGTTTTTCCAGATGCGGTCAACACCATGGCGCATATAGGGCTTGCCTTCATGATTGTCGAAACAGGCATGATCCTCCTTGCGCATGATCGTCACGTCGAAATCATCCGCATGGGCCGAGTTGTGCTTCATGGAATAGGCCGAAACGATAGCGCCGACATATTGCTTGTCATTGGCCTGGATAAAGATGTGGGGGCGCTTGGTCTTGGCGGTCTTGGCGGTCTTGGCGATCTTTGTGGTCTTGGCGGACTTTGCGGATTTTGAGGCTTTTGCGGGTGGCATTTTTGACTGTCTTGATGCTAAAGGGTTGGCGTTTTGGTGTTGCAATGAAAGAGCCGTGAATTTGGCTGGTGGACGAAGCCCCTCAGATACCCCCCGAACATGGCTGCTTGCAAGCCCTCACGCGGGCGACAATGCGCAGCTTAATGCCCTTGCACGGGCCCTCGGTTGGCCTGTCATAACCAAAAAATTGAGTTTTAACGGGCTCGAAACCCTGGTGCGACTGTCGCGATTACCCTTGTTGACGGGCCTGAACCGCAGCGCCTCCGATGAACTCGTTCCGCCCTGGCCCGTTCTCCTACTGGCCAGCGGCAGGCCCAACGAGGCCATCGCCCGCTGGATCAGGAAGCATGCAAATCCCGCCTCAAAAATTGTCTATATCGGCACGCCATTTTCAGGCCTTGATGAATTCGATCTTGTCATCACCACGCCGCAATATGCCTTGCCCCGCGCACCCAATGTGCTTCACCTCACCCTGCCGCTTCATGCCGTAACATCAACGCGCCTCGCCGAAGCCAAACAGAACTGGCACGATCGATTGGCCAATCTGCCCAACCCTGTCACCACACTGCTCGTCGGTGGCAGCAGCGGACCCTATGTTTTTACCGAAGCCGCGGCGCGGCGTCTCGCAGCCGCAGTCAATGCCCGCGGCGGTTCGGTTTTGATGACAACAAGCGCCCGCACTCCGCCTGGGGTCGCGGCAATTCTCAAGTCTGAAATCAAATTGCCAAATGTCGTTCATGCCTGGCGCGCTGACGACAGTGACAATCCATTTCTCGCCTTCCTTGCATGGGCCGATGAAATCATCGTCACCGCCGACAGTATTTCGATGACTGCCGAGGCTATAGCCACTGGAAAGCC
This sequence comes from Hyphomicrobiales bacterium, assembly GCA_031380375.1. GTDB lineage: Bacteria > Pseudomonadota > Alphaproteobacteria > Rhizobiales > Aestuariivirgaceae > Aestuariivirga. The sequence goes on along the minus strand of JANNFZ010000040.1, from coordinate 5,302 downwards.
CGTGCATCTCTTTGACATTGAACAGGGCCCGCAGGCCATGCAGCGCGAAACGGACCTGGCACAGCCCATTCACTGGCGGGGGCGCAATCTCGAAAGCACACTGTTCCGGCTTGCCATGCGCCTTGGCCCTGTCAGTTGGTCGCGTGACCTGCGCATCGTGCACAAGGCGATGGTGGTTCAGGGTTACGCGCAGTGGCTGGGTGATCCAAAGTCCCAAAACAGAACCAGACCAGCCACCACGGGCCTGCAAGAATCGGTGTTGCGTGTGCGCCAGCTCTTTGGTCTATGAGCGCCATGGCTTCTACCGACAACAGGATTTCAACCCGCCTCCGCACTTTTCCAGGACGCCTGCGCAAGCCCCTGCTCGGCTTGGCGGAACAGTTGGCCTATGATGTCTCGGGCCTCACTATGGCGCTGCCGTTTCGCGCTGCGTCAAAGGCACCCGACGCCGAAGCCCTGCATCGCTTTTACCTTCGGCATTTCTGGTCACAGCGCTGGGGCGTGCTGCGGGGCATTGTCGCGATTGTTCTGTGGTTACCAGCCCTGGCATTCACCATTGCTCAATACACCGCCCGCAACGGCCAGGCGATTCGGACACGTTCCGGCAAAAGCCCGGTCACGCAAATGCTGGAGCAGGTCCGTTTCGCCTGGAGCCACGCCATCGCACCACCCTGGTATTACATGTTCGAACTCTTCACGCCCGCCCGCGCTGCCCAAGCCAGTGAATTCCTGACGGCCCATGAAACCATTGCCGGCGCCTATGACCTGTTGGAACCCTCGGCCAATGCCGACAAAATGGCCGACAAGGTTTGGTTCGCCGAACATTGCCGCAAAATCGGTCTCAATGCCGTGCCGGTGCTGTTCCATGCTTCGAGCGGGCAGTTGCATTTCATCTCACCACCCGACGATCCGGCCTTCGACACGGATTTTTTTGTGAAACCAAGGAGTGGCAATGGTGGTCACCACGCCGAACGCTGGGACCAGCAGGACGATGGCCAGTATCGCAACAGCCTAGGTCTGACACTTTCGCGCGAAAAACTTTTCGCTCATCTCGCAGAGCAATCGCTGCGTGAGGATTTCATTGTCCAGCCGCGCCTCGTCAATCATCCGGCACTTGATGACATCAGCAACGGGGCCCTTTCCACCATCCGCGTTCTGACTTGCAAGGACGAGAACGGCATTTCTGTCGCCACCAATGTCGCCTTCCGCATGGCCATCGGCGGCAACCGCGTGGTTGACAATTTTCATCAGGGCGGGATTGCGGCACCCGTTGACATGGCGACAGGCAAGATCGGCATTGCTTCGGACATTGGCCGTTACCCCGCCATGGGTTGGCGCGAAGCCCATCCTGTCACAGGAGCGGTCTTTGCCGGACGCATCCTGCCCTTCTGGAAAGAAGCCATCGCCTTGGCCTGCGAAGCCGACATGGCCTTTCCATGGCGCACCGCCATCGGTTGGGATGTTGCCATGCTGAAAGATGGTCCCTGCATTATTGAAGGCAATGGCAAGCCCGACCTTGACATCCACCAGCGCTGTGAACGACGGCCCCTTGGGCTGCAACCCATTGCCGCATTGCTTCGTTACCATGTGACGAAGCGCAAGCAGGATAGACCGGGATGACGGCCATGCTGCGGGTGGCGCTGTTCACAGGCAACTACAATTACATCAAAGATGGTGTGTCTCTGACGCTGAACCGCCTTGTGTCATTCCTGCTCCAACACAATGTCAAGGTTTTGGTTATTGCTCCCACAGGCCCAAGACCTGCCATGGCCCATGAAGGTGAGTTGCTTGCGGTGCCTTCACTTCCCGTGCCTTTCCGGGCGGAATACCGCATCGCCCTTGGTCTCACATCGGCTGTAAAAAACCGCATCGCAGAGTTCAGACCTGATCTTTTTCACATCGCAGCACCCGACATTGCAGGCCACAGGGCGCTTCGCCTGTCGAAGGACTGGAACATCCCGGCTGTGGCTTCCTACCACACCCGCTTTGACACATATTTGCAGCATTACAATCTTGGTTTCCTAGAACCACTGGCCAGGCGACTGTCGCGCAATTTCTACAACCGCTGCCAACATGTTTATCCGCCGTCGCAGTCCATGGCTGACACACTCCGCCATGACGGCATCACCAGCGACCTGCGCGTCTGGAGCCGCGGCATCGACCGCAACCGGTTCAACCCCAACAAGCGGGACACGGCCTGGCGGCGTGGTTTAGGCATTGCCGATGATGAAATTGTCATCGCCTTCGCGGGCCGCCTCGTGAAGGAAAAAAACACGGGCCTTTTGATGCGCGTTCTCGCGGCACTGGAAAAGCGTGGCAACAAGTGCCGGGGCTTGATCATCGGCGATGGCCCGGAGGCCGCCAGCATGAAGGCCATGAACACCAGAACCGTGTTTGCCGGTTTCCTCCATGGCGATGAAGTGCCGAAGGCCTATGCCTCTTCAGACCTGTTCATGTTTCCAAGCGAAAGCGAAACTTTTGGCAATGTAACGCTGGAAGCCATGGCATCAGGCCTTCCTGCCATTTGCGCCGATGCCACCGGCAGCCGCTCTATCGTCGGCAACGGCGTAAACGGTTTCCTCTTGCCCGCCAACGACGAAATCCAGTTCGTCGCCTGCGCAGAGAAACTGATCCGATCGCCCGAACTCCGCGCCACTTTGCGCAGCGCTGCCCTTAAGCGCGCCCAAGAATTTGATTGGGACACAATCAACCAGTGCCTGCTCACCAACTATCATGCCGCTGTTGCTGAATATGCGGCGAACCATGGACCTGCCCGCCTGCCATGAGTACAGCCCCCAAACTCTGGCTTCTCACCGGTGGCCGCCTTGGCGACCTGAAGCAGATGCGCGCCCTCGCCGAAGCCCTGCAATGGCCCTGTGAGGAGAAGCGCCTCACGTTCCGTTATGGCGCATTCCCGTTTGCAGCACCGTGGTTTGTGGCACCGTCAATCCGCAGCCTGATGCTAGAGCAACTCCCCGATCTCATCCTGTGCAGCGAAGCGAACTGTGCCGCAGTTGCCCAAGCCATCCGCAAGAAGTCCGGCGGCAAGACCAAGGTTTTGGCGCTGGGCCGGCCTTTGGGCCATCCCCGCCATGTGGATTTGGTCTTGACGACAGCACAATACGGACTCGAACCTGGTCCCAACGTCGTCGCATTTACTTTGCCGCTTGGGGTCAGCGCAGCAAGCACCGCAAAATCCGGTGATGTCACGTTGCTGCTGGTCGGTGGCGCAAGTGCCCCCGACCAACTGGACGCTGCCATTGCAGTGAAAATGCTGCGAGATGTGCAGCAAGCGGCCACCAAGGCTGGACACCGGCTTGTTGTTGTCACTGGCCCGCGCACGCCACCCGACGCAACTGCCGCATTGAAAAATGCAATTCAGGCGCCCCATGAATTCATTGTCTTTGGAGACACGGCGCGGCCCTATGCCACCCTGTTGGCTAAGGCGGCCCACATCATCGTCACCAGTGACAGCGTCTCCATGGTGTCGGATGCCGTGGCGGCGGGAAAGTCTGTGAGCATCTACCGCCTGCCGTCGAAGCCCGGCCCGTTGCAGCGCTTTTCAGAAATCCTGCAAAGACCAGAAGTCGGATTTCTAACGCACTGGCTCTTCGACCTTGGCTTCGTCGAAACCATAGCTGATCGCCAAAGATTTTTTGACGGGCTTGCCGAAAAGGGCCTGGTGACATGGTTCGGTGATGACCGCACCACAACTGCAACCTACCATCCTGCTGATGATATTGAGCGGGCTGTGGCAGCGGCCTGGGCCCTCTTGAACAGCATGGATAGCTCAGATAAAGACCCGCGCAAATGAATGCACGGGGCACATGACCATGACGGGCGGCATGGTCATCATCGGTGGCGGCATGGCGGGTGCACGCGGCGTCATCACGCTGCGCGGCCATGGCTATGACGGCCCGGTCACACTGCTGAGCGAAGAAAACATCCTTCCCTATGATCGCCCTCCATTGTCCAAGTCGGCGATCACCGACGAGGCAGAGCCCGCGCCAATCCTGTTGCTCGACGAAGGAATTGTTGCCTCTCTCAAGGCCGATGTGCGCTTGTGTAGCGTAATCCAGCGCATCGACCGTTCGACCAAGCATGTCGAGCTCGCCGATGGTGCCCGCATTGCCTATGACAGACTTCTGATTGCCACTGGGGCCAAACCCCGGAAGCTCTCAGGTCCGGGCGGCGAACACGCCCTGACGCTCCGCGACTTCGCCGATGCGCAACACCTGCGCCGCAGCTTCCAACCCAACAAGCAGATCGTCATAATTGGTGGCGGGTTTATCGGCCTTGAACTGGCCGCCTCCGCATCAAAGCGCGGCTGCCGCGTGACACTTGTTGAGGCACAACCCCGCATCCTGATGCGCGGCGTGCCCGAAACTATCGCCCGCATTGTCCATGACCGTCACACTGCGGCAGGCGTCACACTCATCACCGGCATTGGCATTTCAAAACTTCGCAAGGACGCCGTTGAACTCGCCGATGGCCGGGTGCTGCCAGCCGATGTCATCGTCGCGGGCATAGGGGCTGCACCGGAAACCCGGCTTGCATCGGAAGCCGGACTGGCCCTCGACAACGGCATTGCCTGTGACGCCCATCTGCGCACCAGCGATCCTGACATCTTTGCCAGCGGTGATTGTTGTTCCTTCATTCACGAAACTTACGGCCGCCGCATCCGCCTTGAAGCCTGGCGCAGCGCCCAGGAACAGGCGGCAACAGCAACCGAGAACATGCTGGGTGGAACCAAGGTCCACAAGGCCATTCCATGGTTCTGGTCCGACCAGCATGACCTTTCGTTGCAGATTGCAGGTCTCGCCGACGCAGGCCCTGAAACTGTGGTGCGGAAAATGACAGGCGATGCGATGATCCTGTTCCATCTTGCGAACGACGGCGGGATCAAGGGAGCAAGCGGCATTGGCCCTGGCAATACAATCGCCCGCGACATCAAACTGGCGGAGATGATGATGGCCAAGGGCATGAAGCCCGCCCCAGAAGCCCTGGCCGATCCGGAACAGCAATTGAAGGCACTCCTCAAGCCATAGCGCCTCGGGGATGCAAGCCTGTGAGGGATTGAAACGAAAATGGGGAGCTTCCGTTTCCGGATGCTCCCCATCAGAACTGGCAACCCGGGTACGCAGTACCTGATCCCGGATTATCCCTAGACACTTCCCCGCTCGGGAACGCATGTCATGGGCTGAGCCTAGCCAAACGTGGTTTCGAAACACTTTCGACCGCGGCGGCTCAAAAAAGAATTGTATGAACAAGGCGTTACGCCGCCGTGCCGGGGCAACACAGC
>JANNFZ010000022.1:0-2051 GCA_031380375.1 Hyphomicrobiales bacterium | reverse complement strand
GGCGCGGCCAAGCGAAAAGACAAACAGCGGCACGTGAGGCCGGGGCCGGTGCTAGTGGCATGCACAACCGGCTGAAAATCATGATTCAACCCTCGTTTTGATGGTACAATCTTCCCTTCGGCCCATTAAGCAGCACCACGGGCAACGTCATTGCGGGAAAAAGCCGTGAACGCGGTTGAGATTGAAGAGGCGATATCGAAGCTTGCCGGGGAACCTTTCGACGGGCAAGCGTTCCCTTGGGCGTTTCTGGAAGCCTTTGGCAACAAGGCCACCACCATCAACCGGTTGCGGAGCGGATCGTCGAATGCTTCCGACGTGGAAGGCGGAGTGCTGCAACGCAACAACATTCATGTCGCGGTGATGCGCGACGGCGCGGTGGTGCAGCGCGGCACACCCGATGAGCTTTATGAAAGCCCTGCCGATATTTATGTGGCCGGCAAGATCGGTTCGCCGCACATGAACATCCTGAAGGCGGTAGTCGGCAGTGATGCCAAATCCCTGGAAACGCCCTTTGGTGTCATGGCGGCCAAAGGGCCGGCGGCCAGCGCCGGCGAGGCAGCGCTGATTGGCATTAGGCCAAGCGATATTCGTCTTGCGGCATTGGGCGAGACCGCAATCCCTTCCAGGATTCACCTGCTTGAGCCTTTGGGCGATGTCACCATTGTGTCGGTGGAAGCGAAAAATGAAATGCTGCGCATGGTGCTGCCTGAAGCCAGTGCGACAACGATGAAACCGGGCGATTACACTTCCATCGTGATCGATCCAGCCAAGATCCACATCTTCCGTGCCGCAAGCGGGCAGGCAATGACCTGAGCTTGTGGCCTGAAGCGTTCCGTTAACAATGGGAGGAGACTTGAAATGAAAGTGATGACGAAAGTGAAAGGGTTCGCAACGGCCTTGGGCTTTGCGACCATTATGACGATGGGCGGTGCGATGTACGCTTACGCCGAAGACGTGACGCTGACGATGGCTGTCCCCGACTGGCCACCGACACGCATCATGAAGAAGATGTTCGACGAGCAGTACAAGTCGGCAACGGGCAACAAGGTGACGCTCAATGTCGATTTCATCCCGTGGCCGGATTTCTACACCCGCGTCAATGCTTCGCTGACTTCGGGCGAACAGAAATACAATTTCGCGGTGTCGGACTCGCAGTGGCTGGGCGCTTTCATCGAAGGTGGCTACTTCCGAAAGATCAATGATGTTATTGACGCTGATCCAGGTCTAAAGGCCACAATGGATTCGATGCATCCGTCAATCGTTGCAGCGTATTCGACCTATCCGCACAAGACGCCGAACTACTATGGGTTCCCGCAGTTCCCGGACGTGCTGGTGACTTTTGCCCGCAAAGACATTCTGTGCAACGAGGACGAACAGAAGAACTTCATGGCGAAGTTCAACAAGAAATTGCCCTGCACACCGGAGGAGCTTGATGACATCGACTGGGATATGTTCGAGATGGTCGGCCAGTTCTTCCAGCGCAAGAAAGGCGAAATGTTGGCCGGCGCTCCCGCTGACGATGACTTCTATGGCATCGCCTATCAGGCGGGAAAGGCTTACGACATGTCGACCAGCCAGATCCACAGCATGATATGGCAATATGGTGGAAATATTTGGGACGAAACTCAGGCACCCACTGGCCAGGCTGAGGGTGTCGTCAATTCTGAGGCTTCGATTAAGGGGTTCGAACGCTTTCTGAGCCTCATCAAGTACATGCCACCGGTGGCCAAGACCGGCACGATGGACATCTTCAAGACCGACGAGTTGTTCCGGGAAGGCAAGGTGGCTATGAACGTTGAGTGGATCGGTTTGGGAGAAGCCTCGCTTGATCCGAAAACTTCCAAAGTCTCTGACAAACTCGTCTTCGGGTTGGCACCTGGCCTTCGTGGTTCCGACGGCAAGATTGTCCGTTGGAGTCAGATTGGTGGTCAGCCCTTTGTGCTCACAACATGGACCACCGAAACCCAAATGAAGGAAGCAGTCGATTTCGTCAAATGGTGGTTGTCCCCTGCAATCCAGCACCAGTTTGCAGCAGGCGGCGGTCAATCCGC
>JANNFZ010000592.1:0-3403 GCA_031380375.1 Hyphomicrobiales bacterium | reverse complement strand
CTTTCGCCAACTCGCGGATGTCTTCGTCCCAGTGGGGGAGGAACTCGTGGAGCGGAGGATCCAGTGTGCGGATCGTGACTGGCAGGCCGTCCATCTCGCGGAAGATGCGAACGAAGTCTTCGCGCTGGAGCGGCTCTACCTTGGCCAGCGCGGCGCGCCGTTCCTCGGCGTTTTCGGCCACGATCATCTCGCGAATGGCCATCATGCGGTCGCCTTCAAAGAACATGTGCTCGGTGCGGCATAGTCCAATGCCCTCGGCACCAAAATCGCGGGCCATGCGGGCATCCTGCACGGTTTCGGCATTGGCGCGCACGGCCATGCGGCGGTGCTTGTCGGCCCACGAAAGAAGGGTTGCGAAATTGCCCGAGAGCTGGGGTTTCAAAGTTGCCACGGAACCCTGCAGGACCTGTCCGGTGGAGCCATCGAGCGTGATGATGTCGCCTTTCCGGAGCATCATGCCGGGGCCGGTGAGCGTTCCCGCCGCCTGGTCAATGCGCAGCGACGAACAACCGGACACGCAAGGCTTGCCCATGCCACGGGCAATGACTGCGGCGTGCGATGTCATGCCGCCGCGTGTTGTGAGAACACCTTCAGCGGCGTGGAGTCCGCGCACATCCTCGGGCAGGGTTTCGGGCCGCACCAGAATGACGGCGATGTTTTCGGCGGCCAGGCGTCGTGCTTCCTCGGCATCGAAAATGATGGCACCAGACACCGCACCGGGAGAAGCTCCAAGCCCCGAGGCAATCACAATGCGCTTGGCATCGGGATCAATCGTTGAGTGGAGCAACTGGTCGAGCGACAGGGGATCGATGCGCAACAGCGCCTCGGCTTCGGTCAACACACCGGCTTTGACAAAATCCACGACAATTTGCAGCGAGGCGGCGGTCGAGCGCTTGGCGGGCTTTGCCGCCAGAAACGACAGCGCACCATGTTCAACCACGAATTCCACATCAACGGCATCGCGCCAGTCGCGTTCGAGCGTCGCAAGCCCTGAAACCAAGGCCGCATGGGCACCAGGCCATTGCGTGGCAAACGATGGGCCTTCGCCATTGGACAGGGGCAGCGCCTGCCTGATCCTTGTTGCCAGATCAGGTCCTTGCGATTGTGCCAGGAATTCGCCCGTAACGTCGGCGACACCGGTCTGGCTGCTGCGCGACATGGCGCGCCCCGCACCACTGTCCTCGCCCAGGTTGCCGAAGGCCATGACCTGCACGATGATGGCAAGGCCGGCATCCTCGCGGGCTCCTTGCAACTTGCGCTGGGTTCGGGCGCGCGGCGCATTCCAGCCACGGACCTGGGCCAGCATGGCCGTGGCCAATTGCGTCTCGACATTTTCGGGGAAGGCTTCGCCGTTGTTGCTGGCAAATTGCGCCTTGAACCGGGCCGCCAGTTCGCGTGCGTCGGAGCCCTTTATCTCGCTGTCGGAGACGTAAGCCCGCTCTTCCTTGTAGAGTGCCAGCACATCCTCGAAGGCCGCCGGGTCATCACCCAGCACCACATGGGCGAAATTCTGGATAAAGCGGCGATAGGTCTCGTAGGCAAAGCGGTGGTCGCCGGTTTCCTTGGCGAGTGCTGCAACGGTCACATCATTGAGGCCGACATTCAGGACCGCATCAACGGAACCCGGCAAGCCGGTTGGCGCGCTAGGCCTCAGGGCCAGCAGCAATGGCTTTTCGCCGGATCCAAATGTGCGGCCTGTCTTCGCGCTGAGGTGCGCAACCTGGTCAAAGATCAATGGGATGAGATCGTCGGGAATATGTTCGCGCATCCCCTGCACGGCGGCGCGGCCAATCACGAAGCCGTCAGGCACCGGCAGGGCAAGCCCCTTGAGCGAGGCCAGCTGTGCTGCCTTGGCGCCAAATTCCTGAGCCGCCCCCGCCAGTGACGGCGCAAGCTGTTCAATTGCGGAATGGTGAGGCGTGTCAGTCATTTGCTGCAACGCAGCAAAGCCCGAACCACCCCCAAGGTCAAGCTGCGTGCGCGGCAGGAGTTAATGAACTCGGGCGGCGGTGGCGCAACACCAGCCAGAAGGCGATCCCCATGTTGACAAGGTTCCAGCCGATGCCATGCAGGAAGGCCCACGTGTAGGAGCCCGTGAGATCGTAAATCTCGCCTGAAATCCAGCCGCCCAGCGCCATGCCAAGCACCGTTGCGGTCAACACCAATGAGATGCGGAAACCAGCTTCGCGGGCAGGGAAATTGTCGCGCACGATCAGCGCATAGCTTGGCACGATGCCGCCTTGGGCGAGGCCAAACAGCGCCGACACGACATAGAGCGAGGTGAGGCCGTTGAAGGGAATGTAAAACAAAAGTGCGAGGCATTGCAGCGTCGAGCCGATGATCAATGTGCCGACCCCGCCGATCTTGTCGGCGATGAAACCCGACGCAAGGCGGCTCACGACGCCGAAGCCCAAAAGCAGCGACAGCATTTCGGCACCCCGTGCCACGCCGTAACCAAGATCAACACAATAGGCGACGAGATGAACCTGCGGCATGGACATGGCCACGCAGCAGGAAAGTCCGGCAAGCACGAGAAGTGCCTGCAAGGCGAACGTGCCGTTGGTCCCGCGGTTGAGGGCCGCAGGCGCTGGCCGTTCCTCCAACGAGGCGCGGGGTTTCAGAAGCAGTGACAGGGGCAACATCAGGCAGACGCAGAGTATGCCGATGACAATGAAGGACGTGCGCCAGCCCCAGCGCTCGATTGCCATGGTGAGGAAGGGCGGCCAGATGGTGCCGGCAAGATAGTTGCCGCTGGCCACGACGGCCACGGCTATGCCGCGCCGCTTCTGGAACCACAGGGAAATATCGGCGACCAGCGGCCCGAACGTGGTGGCCACGCCAAACAGGCCGATGATCCCGGCCTGGGCCGCCACGAAGGACCAGTAGTTGGGTGCCAGTGCTGACGCGACAAAGCCGACGCCCAGCATGATTGATCCGATGAACATGGGAACAGCAATGCCGAAGCGGTCAGCAAGCCTGCCGCTGATGATGCCGCCAAAGGCAAAGCCGATCATGGTCAGTGTATAGGGAAGGGCGGCCCCCGACCGGTCAATGCCGAATTCCTGCTGGATCTCCGGCAGGGTGACGACGGCAGCCCACAGCCCGATGCCGCCAAGTGTGGCGAGCGCCAGGGAAACGGCCATGCGGAACCACGCATAAGAGGAGTCAGCGGCATAATTCATGGCGCATGTCTAATCGGAAAATCTGTCGCCACACAGGTCCAGTTTTGCAGGGAACACATGCGCCTGAGGCGGGTTCAATCCGGCAAAACCTTGCCGGGGTTCATGATGCCCCTGGGATCAAACAACTGCTTCAGGCCGCGCATCACCTGAAGTTCCACGGGTGATTTTATGCGGGCCATCTCGCCCCGCTTCAATTGACCAATGCCATGTTCGGCGCTGAT
>JANNFZ010000574.1:0-5315 GCA_031380375.1 Hyphomicrobiales bacterium | reverse complement strand
CGCCCATGAGTTCACGAGGAACTGGAAGGACGATCGCACCTGGTCAAAGGCATTCTGGATCTGGTTCAAGGGACCAAGGGTGATCTTGCCGGCCACAATGGTTGGCAGCATCACGAGATAGGGGAATATGTTGTCGGTCTGCAAATAAACGATGCGGCCGACGTTGAAATACATATAGTGGAAATAGGTTCGGAAATAATTGCGCCGGACCCAGCAGAAAAGCTCGTTCAGGGTTTTCGGATCGGCACGCTTCGGATCATCCTCGCCATAAACAAGCTCCTTGCGGTAAGAGGCTTCGACGCGCTGGTTGGCGAAATACAGCCCCGGCAGCTTGATGCCGATGGCCGCCAGCAATCCCGTTCCAAACAGCGACCAGATGATTGATGCCGTGACCAGTGGATAGGGGATAGCACCCAAAATTGGAATGTCCGAAACCACACCCTCCAGCCTGTGAAGCACCGGAAGAAAGGCAATCAAGGTCATGATCGCGTCGATGAAGCTGGTGCCAAGATCCTCCATGGAACTGGAAAACCGCATGGTGTCTTCCTGCACACGCTGCGATGCGCCTTCGACACCGCGCACCTTGTGCCAATTTTCCGTGTAGAAATCATTCATCGCGGTGCGCCAGCGGAAATTATAGTGGCTGACGAAGAAGCGCGTCATCACGCCGACAAAAACCGCGACAAGTGCTATCTGCATGAAGATCAAAAGCTGAATGCCAAACTCCCCGATCGTCACAGGCTTGGTTTTTGCCAGCGCTGCCTGAAGCAGATCATAAAACGGTCCGTACCAGTCGTTGATGGCAACGCTCACCTCAACCTGGAAATAGGTGACGAAAATGATGAGCGCCGAACCAAAGACCGACCAAGGGAACCATTTGTTTGGTGACAGCCGCCACCAAACTGCTGAGAAAATGCTGACGACCACCAGATAGTAGAGATAGAACCACAGGAACGGCTTCGACCAGAACTTCGATACGCCGATGACCGGTGCAGCGTCGGGTGCCGGATTTTCGAGACCAATGTATTGGCCGAGGTCATGGGCCACAAAAAACCAGAACAACACGGCAAACAAGGCCCAGACAATCGCCGACCAGAAGAACGGGCGGGGATTGGGGAAAAACGAGAGGAACATCGGTCGAATCCTTCTTTGCCGTGGTAGGTCTGGACCATAGGCTGCTCCTTGGGCGGCGGGCAACCGACAAGCGTGTAAGGAATCTAACGATTGCGTTATCCGGGCAGGCTCGATGAGGCATTGGCGGCGTGGCTTGATGGCAAGGGCCAGACGCTCCGCGTCGGTGCCGCCGCCCTGCGCGCCCGTTATGCTGGACACGGCACCTCGCAGGGCATCGATCTCGCGGCCTATATGGCGGCACGGCTACCTGCCGCCTTCGCCGCCAATGCGCGGGTGCTGGCCGAGGTCGCAAGGCTTATGCCAAATTTCAGTCCTTCCTCTTTGCGTGATGTCGGTGCTGGTCCGGGTACTGCGGGCTGGGCAGCGCTCGATCAATGGCCGGGCATCGGCAACATTGAGCAGGTCGAAACATCAGCCGCCTTCCGCACACTTGCCGCCAAGCTCAACGCCGAAAGCGGGATCGATGCTTTGCGCGATGCCCGCGTTGTCAGTGGCGATCTCCGGTCGCCCGACCGCACATCGGTCGATCTGGTTCTCGCTTCTTATGTGCTGGTGGAATTGCCCGAGCGCGAGGCTGTCACGGCAGCGGCAAACCTGTGGCGGGAAACAAACGGCGTATTGGTTCTCGTCGAGCCCGGCACGCCACCGGGCTTTGCGCGGCTCAAAGCTGTGCGGAAACACCTGTTGGCTGTTGGTGCCCGGCTGGTCGGGCCTTGTACCCACGATGCGCCTTGCCCGCTGATTGAAAATGATTGGTGTCATTTCAAAGTGCGGCTGCAACGGAGTCGCGCCCACCTCCATGCCAAGGAAGCGCGCGTCCCCTTCGAGGACGAGGCTTTTGCATGGTTGGCTTTTGCCCGGACGCCGGTGAAGCGCGATGACGCCCGCATTATTGCCCCGCCGTCGCAGAACAAGGTCGGCGTTACACTCAGGCTGTGCACCGATGGTCGCATTCAATCCACGCTGGTTGCTTCCCGCGACAAGCCTCAATACAAAAGGGCCCGCAAACTTGCCTGGGGCGACACCTACTCACCCGGCTGAAAGGACATGCACATGAGAAAGCTCATTTCATCGGGGTCCAGGTTCGAATCCGAAATTGGTTATTCGCGGGCGGTGGTGGATGGCAATTGGTGCTTTGTCTCGGGCACCACCGGTTTCGACTATGCCGCCATGACCATCGCCGATGACCTCGAGGTACAGACGGAACAATGTTTCAAAAACATTGTGGCGGCCCTCGGAAAGGCAGGTTTCGCACTCGCCGATGTGGTGCGGGTGAATTACATACTTCCCGAAGCGCGGGATTTTGAAAAAGCCTGGCCGGTCCTCAAAAAATACCTTGGCGACATTCGTCCAGCGTCGACGGCCATTGTGGCGGGACTGGTTGACCGCCGCATGAAAATTGAAATTGAAGTGACGGCGCTGAAGCGCACGTGATGCGCTTTGGCCCATGAAGAAGGGGGCTTTCGCCCCCCTCCAAGTCTGAATATCGCGGCCATTTTTGGCCTGTTATGGTTGGATCAAAACCAGGTTTCGTCCAACGATCTCCCTAGACCTGGGCAAGTGCCCTTGTTTTTGCTGCCCTGCGGCGCGGTCAGTATTCTTGGGCGGAACTAGCCACAATCATGAGCGTTTGCCAAGTTAAATGTGGCGGATGTGTAACTGCCATCGTTCTACAACGGCGGCTTGAGTTAACGGGGCATTTGCGTAAAAGGGCCGCGACCTTGCCGCCCCTCAGGATTCTCACGGATACCCCATGCGACTTAGCCGCTATTTCATGCCTATCCTTCGCGATGACCCCAAGGAAGCGGAAATCGTTTCCCATCGTCTTATGCTCAGGGCCGGAATGATCAGGCAGGAAGCGGCGGGCAGCTATTCCTGGTTGCCCCTCGGCCTTCGGGTTCTCAAAAAAATTGAGCAGATTGTACGCGAGGAACAGGACCGGGCTGGGGCCATCGAGGTTTTGATGCCGACCATCCAGTCCGCCGACCTCTGGCGCAAGTCCGGACGCTACGACGCCTATGGCAAGGAGATGCTGCGCATCACCGACCGCCATGAGCGCGACATGCTCTTCGGCCCCACCAACGAGGAAATGATCACCGATATTTTTCGCCAGGGAGCGCAGAGTTACAAGGACCTGCCGCGCAATCTCTATCACATCCAGTGGAAATTCCGCGACGAAGTGCGTCCGCGCTTTGGGGTCATGCGTGGCCGCGAGTTCCTGATGAAGGATGCATACTCCTTTGATCTCACCCGCGAGGCGGGGCAACATTCCTACAACAAGATGTTTGTGAGTTATCTGAAAACCTTTGCCCGCATGGGGCTGAAGGCTGTGCCAATGCGCGCCGAGACTGGTCCGATCGGCGGCAAGGACAGCCACGAATTTTTGATCCTCGCCGAAACGGGTGAAAGTGGCGTGTTTTTCGACCGCGACTTTTTTGACATGGATTGGAAGCACTTCGAGGTTGACTATGACAACGTGAAAGAAGTCGCCAGGGTCGTCGAAAACTTCACGTCGCTCTACGCCGCCACCGACGAGAAGCACGATCAGGCTGAGTTTGAAAGTCGTGTTCCGGATGCTGGGCGGCGGATGACAGGGCGCGGCATTGAAGTCGGCCATATCTTTTTCTTCGGCACCAAATACGCCGAGCCGCTCGGTGCGGTGGTGCAGGGGCCTGACGGCAAGATGGTGACGCTTGAGTCCGGCTCCTATGGCATCGGCGTGTCGCGGCTTGTGGGAGGCATCATCGAATCTTCCCACGATACGGCGGGTATCATCTGGCCGGAATCCGTTTCACCCTTCGACATTGGCCTCATCAACGTCAAAGTTGGTGATGCTGAAACAGATCCAGTTTGCGAAAAAATCTACCAGGGTCTTCGGAGCAAGAACAAGGACGTCCTCTACGACGACCGCAACCAGCCGGGTGGTGCCAAGTTTGCTACCATGGATTTAATCGGCTTGCCGATTCAAGTGATCGTGGGACCGCGTGGCCTCAAAGAAGGCAAAGTTGAAATCAAGAATCGACGGAATGGAGCAAAGCAAGAAGTCTCCGTCGAGGTCGCTGCCAATGCTAGTTGGCAGCCGTTCACAAACCTGAACTCCTGATGGCCACATCCCTTCCCGACACGCGTCCCTTTGCCGGTTTCGAGTGGAAGCTGGCGCTGCGCTATCTCAGGGCTAGGCGCAAGGAAGGCTTCATCAGCATCATCTCGCTCTTTTCGCTGCTTGGCATCATGCTCGGCGTGGCAACACTCATTGTCGTCATGTCGGTGTTCAACGGCTTCCACAAGGAATTGCAAAACCGCGTTCTCGGGTTCTCCGGCCATGCCAGTGTCTATGCGCCGGACCTGTCACCCACCGAGGGTTATGAAGCAATAGCAGCGCGGTTGCTGGCGGTTCCCGGTGTCACTCGTGCCACGCCACTTGTCGAAGGGCAGGTGATGGCATCGTCAATCAAGACGGCCAGCGGTGTGTTGGTGCGGGGCTTGAGCGAAACCGAGATTGCCAAGCTTCCAAGCGTCACCAACAGCAAATTGCAGACTGCCATTGCCGTGCCCGGCGTGCCTGATGCAAAACCGAGCTGGGTGGGCTTCGACAAATCGCAAGGCATTGCCATCGGAGAACGTCTGGCCTGGAAACACCAGGTCGGCCTCGGAGCAGCGATTACGCTGATTGCCCCCAACGGCCCGGACACGATCATCGGATCAACACCACGCATTCGGGACTACACGGTGGTTGCCATTTTCAAGATGGACATGGCGGAATATGACTCCTCCGTCATCTACATGCCGCTGCCCGAAGCGCAGGATTTTTTCTCGACGGAAACCGGCGTCAACGGCATCGAGCTGATGATCGACGACCCCGATGATGTGATGGCGCGGGTGGGCGACTTGAAGGCCGCCGCCGGTGATGGCTTGATGATCCAGACGTGGCGCGACAGCAACCAGGCTTTTTTCACCGCCCTCACCGTTGAACGCAATGTGATGTTCATGGTGCTCACCATGATCATTCTGGTGGCGGCGCTCAACATCATTTCCGGCCTCATCATGCTGGTCAAAGACAAGGGCCACGACATTGCCATTCTTCGCACAATGGGCGCCACACGCGGTTCCATCCAGCGGGTGTTCTTCATCACGGGATCGACGATTGGTGTGGTCGGCACGGTGCTCGGGGTTCTGCTCGG
>JANNFZ010000553.1:0-3083 GCA_031380375.1 Hyphomicrobiales bacterium | reverse complement strand
CTGGAACGTCAATTCAGTCAAGGCCCATTTTGCCGCCGTCGCAGACTGGCTCAAGGAAGCAAAGCCTGATGTTGTTTGCCTGCAGGAAATCAAGTGCGAGAATCCGGCCTTTCCCAAACTTGAGTTTGAGGCGCAGGGCTACCAATCCGCCATCCACGGCCAGAAGACCTATAATGGCGTTGCCATCCTTTCGCGCCTGCCGCTTGAGGATATTCGCACGGGACTCCCTGGCGATGATGCGGATGAACAAGCGCGATATATCGAAGCAACAGTGATCGACGGCAAGCGCGCAGTCCGCGTGGCATCGATCTATCTGCCCAATGGCAATCCGGCACCAGGACCGAAGTACGACTACAAGCTCGCCTGGATGGAACGCCTGAAAAAACACGCCGGTGAACTTCTTGTGCAGGAAGAACCATTCGTGCTGGCCGGGGATTATAATGTCATCCCGGCTCCCCATGATGCCAAGAACCCAAAGAGCTGGCGCGATGACGCCCTGTTCCTGCCGCAGACCCGCGCCGCCTTCGAAGAACTAAAAAACCTCGGTTTGACCGAGGCCTTTCGCGCGCTTTACCCGCTCGATACCGGTGCCTATAGTTTCTGGGACTATCAGGCAGGTGCCTGGCCCAAGAACAACGGCATCCGCATTGACCACCTGCTCTTGTCACCGCAGGCGGCGGACCTGCTGGTTTCCGCCGAAATCCACAAGCATGTGCGCGGTTGGGAAAAACCGTCCGACCATGTTCCGGTGATGATCGAACTCAAGGCCTGACTTGAACTTGTATTACTCCGCCATGACGTGGCCACGTGCGCCCTTTTGCCAGGCTCTGAGGCAAATATATTCCATGATCAGGCCCGCAGCGGCACCTGATGTGATCTCGGCATGGTCATAGGGGGGCGACACTTCCACCATGTCCATGCCGACAAAATTGATCTTCGTCAGTTTGCGTATGACCGAGGCCGCCTGGTGATAGGTGATGCCGCCGGGAATGGGCGTGCCGGTGCCAGGTGCAGCCGACGGGTCGAGGCAGTCAATGTCAAACGTCAGATAGGCTTTCGATGCGCCCACCCGGTCAGTGACAATTTTGGCAATATTATCCGCTGAAGTGTCATGCCACTCATCGGCATAGATGATGCGGAAACCCATGGTGGTCTCGCCGGCAAAAGTGGTGCGGATGCCGAGCTGCACGGATTTCCGTGGATCAATCAGGCCCTCGCGCACCGCATAGCCAAACATCGTGCCATGATCAATCCGCCCGCCATTGTCGACTTCAACATCGCGGTGGGCGTCAAAATGGACAAGTGCCAGGGCCCCATGTTTTTTGGCGTGGGCCTTCAGCAAGGGATAGGAGATATAGTGGTCGCCGCCCATGCTGATCATTTCAGCACCTGACGAAATAATCTCGCTGGCGTGGCGCTCCAAGGTTGCCGGGAAGTCTTCCTTCCTGCCCCAGTCAAAGAAACAATCGCCATAGTCGATGACGCCGAGCGTATCGAAGGGATCGAAATTCCACGGCCAAAAGGGACCCCAGGCATTTTCGGCCGATGCCTTGCGAATGCCTTCCGGACCCATGCGCGTGCCGGAGCGGTGCGACACTGCCTGGTCAAAGGGCACGCCTGTAACCGCGATATCAACGCCAGTGAGATCGCGGGTGTACTTGCGGCGCATGAAGGACAAAGCACCGGCATAGGTTGCTTCCCAGTTCGTGCCTTTGATATTGCTGCGGCGGAACGCATCATCGCCCGGCACCCGGCCGAGTTTGTCCATTTCCAGTGCCATGAATTCTACTCCGTAAGAACCAGTGAATCCGCCGGCTGCCAACTCACCCAGATTTTGTCGCCACGCTTGGCCATGGCCGTGCCGACGCGCTTGTCGTTCTGGACATTGACGGAAACCACCTGGCCATCAGCCATGTCGGTCACCACTTCGCTCCAATCGCCGTAATAAGCAACATCACGAACCGTGGCTTGCGCCTTGATCGAGCCATCGCCCTTGGGAGCGGTCGCAGTCAGTTTCAGTTTCTCGGGCCGCACGGCAATGGTAATGTTTTTGCCGCAAGCCTTGTCGGACACGAGCTTCAACTTGCCCAGACCCTTGGCTTCACAAACGACATCCTGACCCTTCTGGCTGATGACGTTTGCCTCGAACAAATTCACCTTGCCAATAAAATCGGCGACGAACTTGGTGGACGGGTGTTCATAGAGCTCGGAGGGCGTTGCCACCTGGCGAATGCCACCCTTTTCCATGACCGCAATGCGGCTCGCCATGGAGAGCGCTTCGTCCTGGTCATGGGTCACGATGATGAAAGTGATGCCGACGGTCTGCTGCAGCCGCGTCAACTCGAGCCGCATGTCGTCGCGCAGCTTGGCGTCGAGGGCTGAAAGCGGCTCATCCAGCAACAATACCTTGGGCCGCTTTACCAGTGCGCGGGCAAGGGCCACGCGCTGGCGCTGTCCTCCCGACATCTGATCAGGCTTCCGGTCGGCAAGATGGGAGAGCTTCACCATTTCGAGGCCCTCGGCCACACGGCGCTTGATTTCATCAGAAGCAACGCCTGTGACTTTCAGGCCATAGGCCACATTCTGCGCCACGGTCATGTGGGGAAAAACAGCATAGGACTGGAACACCATGTTTGTTGGGCGCTTGTTCGGGGGGGTGAGGGCCATGTCCTCGCCGCCAATGAAAATCTGTCCTTCGGTCGGCGTGTCGAGGCCGGAGATCATGCGCAGCAGCGTGGTCTTGCCGCAGCCCGACGGCCCGAGCAGCGCAAAGAACTCGTTCTGGGCAATGTCCAACGAGACATTGTCAACGGCGATCACCCCGCCGCCATAGCGGCGCGAGACATTGCGAACGGAAACGATGGTGTCTGACATGTCACTTATCCTTTGGCGCATGGCCTTGGCGGAAAACCGCAAGCGCTTTTCCGGCCATGCTAGTGTCCTGATTTTTCGGGGGCTTGCAGCTTCATGGCAAGCACGGTGGCAACGATGGTGATGATGATGAGCACGGTGGAAGCGGCGTTGATTTCCGGTGAAACGCCCCGGCGCACCAAAGAATAGACCTTGACCGGGAAGGTCACGGT
>JANNFZ010000537.1:0-10044 GCA_031380375.1 Hyphomicrobiales bacterium | reverse complement strand
TGCTTGGCCGTTTGGGCGGCCTCTTCGCCGATGGACTTCACGTCGGCGGCGGCTTCGGTGGGCTCTTCGGAAAGACCCTTCTTGTAGCTCTTTATGCCCTTGGCCACGTCGCCCATCAGGTCGGACACTTTGCCCTTGCCGCCGAACAGCACCAGCACCACCACGAGCAGAATAACCCAATGCCACCATGAACCGAAACCCATAACTTTAACTCCCTGTTGATGCCGGGTCCTTTGCTGGGGCACCCGCCTGTTGTGAGGAATATCGCAGAAACCCTGTTGCGCTGCAATGCAGTCGATTTTTTGACTATGTGGGGGCGGGTCCGCCGCTTGTAAAGACGAAAACACCCGCCGGATCGACCTGGAACTGCCGGATCACGCCAATGTCAACGGGCTCACCTGCCGGAACAAGGGCGACAACCGGTTCGTCCAGCCCTTCGACAACCAAATGCAGCCTTTGCTTCTCACCAAGATACTGGCACGACTGCACATAGGCCGAAAAACCCCGGGGTGCCGGCGTGATGGCCAGCGGACGCACCAGCACATCAATTGCCCTGCCATTCGCCAGTGCCGGCGCAGGAAAGCGGCCAATGGCGGTTGCAACATGCCCGCTTTTCGCCTTGCCCTTGAAAACATTGTAGCTTCCAAAAAACTGTGCCGCTGCCGCATCAACGGGATGGTCATAGACCATTTGCGGGGTACCCTGTTGCACCAGCCGCCCGTCGCGCATGAGAAAGATCTGGTCGGCCACATCCAGCGCTTCGTTGGGATCATGGGTGACAAGTATGGCGGTGGCCCGGGTCTCGCGCATGATGGCGATGGTTTCGGCCCGCACCTGGTCGCGCAACCGCTGGTCCAGTCCGGAGAACGGTTCATCAAGCAGGATGACTTGCGGGCGCGGCACGACAGCACGGGCCAATGCAACCCGTTGCTGTTCGCCCCCCGAAAGCGAACTCGGATAGCGATTGGCCAACGCCGCAAGGCCGACCCGTTCAAGACCCCGCAAAGCCGCAGCCCGGGCTTCATCCCGCGACAGGGCGTAAAGGCCATAAGCCACATTCTCGAGGGCGGTCATATGCGGGAACAGGGCAAAGTCCTGGAAAACAAAGCCGACGTTGCGGCGTTCCGGCGGCGTGAACTGCCGGGGCCCCACCATGACGGCACCACCAATATCAATCGACCCGTGCGTCGGTGCCGAAACTCCGGCAATCAGGCGCAACAAGCTGGTCTTGCCGCAGCCCGAAGGCCCCAGCAGGCAGGAAATCCTGCCGGATTCAAAACGCACACTGACATTGTTGATGATGTTTTTGCCGCGCCGCTCGAGGCTCACCGACTGCAACGCGACGGTGCCCGCAAAAGATGCCCCGGCGCGGCCTTGCGGCACCTGTGACCGGTCTTCGATGGCGGCAGAATCTGGCGTCAATTCATTCATCGCCATGGCACTTACACCAGCCCAACGGTCGCGCAAATGGGAGGATCAGGCGGCGCTGGCCGTGACGACGCGGTTGCGCCCTTCGCGCTTGGCGGCATAAAGCGCCTCGTCGGCGCGTTTCAACAGCCGTTCCAAAGTGTCATCAACCCCGATCAGTGTTGCAAGGCCGAGCGAAACCGTGACCGGCACGGGCTGGGTTCCGCCGACGACAAATGACCTGGACGCCACCGACCGGCGCAGCCGCTCGGCAATTTTCTCGGATGTCGGAACATCGGTGCTCGGCAAGACAATGATGAATTCCTCGCCGCCGGTCCGGCAACAAAGGTCGATGCTGCGGGTGTTGTCCTTCAGCCGTGTCGCCAGTTCCTGCAGCACCTTGTCGCCCGCGTCATGGCCGTGGGTGTCGTTGACCGCCTTGAAAAAATCCACGTCCACCGCCAACACTGACAAAACCTTGCCGCGGTTGATATAGTGCTCAATCATGTGTTTGAGATGGCTCTCGAGATAGCGCCTGTTGTAAAGCCCGGTCAGCGGATCAGTGATCGCCATTTCAATTGACGCCTTGACGCTGGCGCGCAACTGCTCGGCATAGCGCCAGCGCTTGATCTGGGTATTGACCCGGGCCAGCAATTCCTGCCGGTCGACGGGCCGCATCAGATAGTCATTGACGCCCATGTCGAGCGCCCTCAGCAGAAGCTGCTGCTCGTCGGGATTGACGATGGTGAGAATGGGAGTTTGCCGCGTCGCTTCAAGCGAGCGCAGTTGCGAGCACAGGCGCAGGCCGTCGAAGGCCGTTTGTTCAAAACTCACGATCACCAGTTCAAACGGATCGACGGCTTCGGAGGCCGCCGCAATGGCCTGCAAATTGTCGGCTACCACGTGCACATTGTGCTTGTCCGCCATGGTTGCGGCCAGGCGTTCGGCCGACGCAGCCACGCTGGCCACCAGCAGCACCCGTCCCGGCCTGTCGGACAAAAGGTCACCCGTCCGGTTGATGACACCAAAGGAATCGCCGCTGACCGCGCGAATACGCAACTCGTCGGTCAGCATTTTCAGCCGCACCAAGCTTTTGATCCGGCAAAACAGCGATATGTCGTTGACCGGCTTTGTCAGGAAATCGTCGGCCCCGGCTTCGAGGCCCTTGATGCGGTCCTCGGGCTGGTCAAGAGCCGTCACCATGACCACCGGAATATGCTGGGTTGCCGGATTGGACTTGATCCGGCGGCACACTTCGATGCCGTCAATGCCGGGCATCATAACGTCAAGCAGCACGAGGTCGGGCTTGGTGCGCTGCACGGCATCCAGTGCATCGAGTCCGTTCATTGCCGTGACAACATCAAAATACTCGGCCGAAAGTTTGGCTTCGAGAAGCCTTACATTGGCAAGAATGTCATCAACAATGAGGACCCGGGCTGTCATTGCTTGGTTTTCAGGAACCCGTCGATGGTTTGCAGGAAACTCATGACCGAGATGGGCTTGGAAATATAAGCCTCGCAGCCGCCCTCGCGGATTTTCTGTTCATCACCTTTCATGGCGAAGGCCGTGACCGCAATCACCGGAATGGCCCGGAGTGTGTCATCTTCCTTCAGCCACTTCGTGACTTCGATGCCGGACACTTCCGGCAGTTGAATGTCCATCAGGATCAGGTCGGGCATGTGCTTGCGCGCCATGTCGAGTGCTGAAAGCCCGTCGCGGGTCTGCACTACGCGGTAGCCGTGGGCTTCAAGAAGATCGTTGAACAGTTTCATGTTGAGTTCGTTGTCTTCAACAACGAGCACGGTTTTCTGCATGGCCGGAATTGCTCCAGGGTGCGGTGAGGAACCCGTTAAACTTGGTCTCTGCAAATCCATCTGAATCTCCGGCCGTGCATCATTTTTATCAGGTTGGGTCACACGGAGACTCACAACCAGTTACGTTCCGACTTTTGCCCGATGAGCGTAACCAACTTCTTAACCACCACCCTTGCCAGTCGGTCGCTGGTTAACTATTCAAGAAAACCATGTTGAAAACCGAACGCGCCAAGGCGGCCGACTCAAGTGTCATCGCTTTGCAACTCCTGGGCTTTATCGCGGGAAACATGGAGATTCTGGGGCGCTTCATGGCTTTGACGGGGTCAGGGCCTGACGATCTCCGCAACCGGCTCCATGACCCGGATTTCCACGCCGCTGTCCTCGAGTTCACCATGCAGGATGAAAAGCTGCTTCTGGCCTTTGCCGAGGACCAGGACATGGATCCCCAAATCGTCGCCCGCGCCTATCACGCATCGCTTGGACCCTTGCAGTGACCATAGCCGATTTCACCAGGGAACAGCTGGCCGGGCTCCAGATTGCGCCAACCCGGCCCCTGGTCATCTGCGATGTCGATGATGTTGTCGTCCATTTCCTGCGCGCCTTTGAGGCACGGCTCGACCGCGAGGGCCTGCGTTTTGACGCGCAGAGTTTCGCGCTGCACGGCAATATCAAGGACAAAATAACGAACCGGATCATCGAAGCCGGGACGATAGCCACCCTGATTGATGATTTTTTCGACAGTGAAACCCAGCATCTTGAAGCCATTGCAGGTGCGGTTCAATCATTGCTGTATCTCTCGCGCGACTGCACCGTGGTGATGCTCACCAATCTGCCGCATCATGCCCGAGAAAAGCGCATTCACAACCTGCGCAACCACGGGCTGGAATTTCCGGTTGTCACCAATGCAGGGCCAAAGGGCCCGGCGATCCGTCATCTCGCGGCCCAAACGACAGGCCCGGTCGTCTTTGTTGACGACAGCCCGAACTTCATCCAGTCGGCAAGGGACCATGCGCCCCATGTACACTTGGTGCATTTTCTCCATGATCAGCGTTTCGCAAAAGTCATTGATCCTTTCGACTATGTCTCGCTCAACGCCAGCACCTGGCCGGAGATGCAGGCCCATATCGAAACCCTTCTGAGCAGCTGACCCCTCGTAATTGTTCTGGTTTTGATCTAGCGTTAGCTGATGGCCGACACACAACCGAGCCCCCTGCCCGGATTCTGCCGGGACTGCCTCGCTGAGGCCAGCCCGGTTGCCTTGCGCTGTGAGGGCTGCCACTCACCGCGCCTCGTGCGTCATGCCGAATTGCACCAACTGACCATCGCCCATATTGACTGTGACGCCTTCTATGCCGCTGTCGAAAAACGCGATGACCCTTCACTTGCCGACAAGCCGGTGATCATTGGTGGTGCCACGCGCGGTGTTGTGTCCACTTGCTGTTACATCGCGCGCATTCGCGGCGTGCGCTCTGCCATGCCCATGTTCAAAGCCCTGAAGCTCGCCCCCGATGCCGTGGTCCTAAGACCCAACATGGCAAAATATGCGAACGTCGGAAAGCAGGTCCGCGAACTCATGTTGGCGACAACGCCGCTTGTCGAGCCGCTGTCGATTGACGAGGCCTTTCTTGACCTCCAGGGCACCGAGCGGCTGCACGGCCACAGTCCGGCGCTGACGCTGGCCCAACTCATCACGCGCATTGAACAGGAGATCGGCATCACGGCTTCTGTCGGACTTTCTGCCAACAAGTACCTGGCCAAGGTCGCGTCGGATCTTGAAAAGCCCCGTGGCTTTTCAGTCATTGGCAAAACCGAAGCCAAGAGTTTTCTCGCCGAAAAAAGCGTGGGCCTCATCTGGGGCGTTGGTGCCGCCATGCTGGTTCAACTGGCCCGCGACGGCATTGGCAAGATCGGCCAGTTGCAGACCATGGAGAAAGCCGATCTCATGCGCCGCTACGGCAGCATGGGAGCAAGGCTCTATCACCTCGCGCGGGGTGAGGACTTGCGCCGCGTCCACCACGAAGAGAATTCAAAAAGCATCGGCGCTGAAACTACACTGAACGAGGATGTCGCTGATTTCGGCCACCTTGAATCAATCCTGTGGGCCATGTGCGAAAAGGTCTCGCGCCGCGCCAAGGCCGAAGCTGTCGGCGGCCGCACCATAACGCTGAAGCTCAAGACAGCGGATTTCAAACTGCGTTCGCGCTCCGTGTCTTTCGATGACCCGACACAACTGGCCCACCGCATCTTTGAAGCAACACAACCCCTGCTCCGCCGCGAAACCGATGGCACAAGATTCCGCCTGATCGGCGCATCGCTGTCAAATATCGCGCCGCAAGCACCCGAAACCGCGGTGACACTTGATCCCCGTCTCAACGCCAACACCAAGGCCGAAAAGGCCATTGATCTGATCCGTGAGAAATTCGGCCGCAAAGCCGTCGGAAAGGGCCTTGGCCTCAAATCACGGGGCGACTGAAGAAAGGGACATAAGTGCCGCATTGCCGCCTGACGCCGTGGTGTCCTGTGACAAGACCCGTTCCACCGCAAAACGGTGGAGATAGTGCGGCCCCCCGGCTTTCGGGCCGGTGCCGGAAAGTCCTTCGCCGCCAAACGGCTGCGCGCCAACGACAGCTCCGATCTGGTTGCGGTTGACATAGAGATTGCCGACCCGGGCTTGCCGCCGCACGTCATCGACAACACTTTCGATGCGCGTGTGCAGGCCTAGCGTCAGGCCAAAACCGCTGCCGTTGATTTCGTCCACAACCTTGTCGAGATGCGTGCCGTCATAACGCAGGACATGCAGCACGGGTCCAAACACTTCCTCAGTCAATCGCGACAACCGGTCAATTTCATAGGCTGCGGGGGCCACAAAGGTTCCCGCTTCACAATGCGAACCAAGTTTGCATTCGAACAACAGTTTTCCTTCCGCCGCCATGCGCTGCTTGTGCGCCGTGAGCTTGGCCTTGGCTTCGGCGTCAATCACCGGGCCCACGTCAGTGCCATAGTCGAGCGGATCACCGATAGTGAGTTCCGCCATGGCGCCCGCCAGCATCTTGATCACCTTGTCGGCCACGTCACCTTGCACAAACAAAATGCGTGCCGCCGAACAGCGCTGGCCTGCGCTGTCAAAGGCCGACGCCACCACATCGCGCACTGCCTGTTCCGGCTGGGCGGATGAATCCATGATCATGGCATTCATGCCGCCCGTCTCGGCAATGAGCGTGGCAAGCGCACCTGTCCTGCCAAAAAGCGACCGTGCGATAATCGACGCCGTGTCATTGGAACCCGTGAAGGCAACGCCCGCCAGTTTCCGGTCCGGCAACAGCACACCACCAATTGCCGCACCATCTCCTGGCAGAAAATGCAGCACCTCTGCCGGCACCCCTGCCCGGTGCAGAAGCTTGACGGCTTCGTATGCCACAAGCGGCGTCTGTTCCGCAGGCTTGGCAATCACCGTGTTGCCGGAAGCGAGTGCAGCCGCAATTTGTCCGGTAAAGATTGCCAACGGAAAATTCCACGGCGCAATGCAGGCAAACACGCCGCGCCCATGCAGCGAAAGTTCATTCTTCTCGCCTGTGGGTCCCGGCAAAACCTGGGCTGCGGAAAAATCGGCCCGTGCCCGCGCCGCGTAGTAGCGCAGGAAATCCACGGCCTCGCGCAAATCCGCCATCGCGTTGTCCAAGGTCTTTCCGGCTTCACGCACCAGCAATGCCAGCAGCCGCGCCCGATTGGCCTCGTAAAGTGTGGCTGCCGCTTCGAGAATTTGGGCCCGTGCAGCACCCCCAAGCCTGTCCCAGTCCGGTTGCGCAAGCGACGCGGAATTGAGTGCCTTCGCCACCAATGCTGGCGCTGTTTCCTGAACCCTCCCTGCAACAACACCGCCATCATGGGGTGAAATAATGGTCCGCGCAGCGCCCTTGCTGGCAGTGCCGTCAATCAACGGTGTTGCATGGGTTTCTGTCCTGAGTTCAGACGCGATTTTTTCAAGAAGTTCTGTCCGCACCGGTTGATGCCAGAGCGGCAGGCCGGCCGAATTCACCCGGGGTGCAAAGAGTTGTGCCGGCGACGAAATGTGGGGGTGCGGAATGGCATCAAGGGCCAGCGCGCCATCGACAGGATCGGCGATGATCTCGTCAACAGGGGCATCATCATCGGCAAGACGATTGACGAAGGATGTATTGGCACCGTTCTCCAAAAGCCTGCGCACCAGATAGGCCAGCAGGTCTTCATGGCTTCCCACAGGCGCATAGATACGGCAAGGCTGGCCAATGAGCGCGCCCTTCACCACCTGGTCGTAAAGTCCAAGCCCCATGCCGTGCAGGCGCTGGAATTCATAGCGGCGGTCATCTCCCGCCATCACGGCGATGGCTGAAATTGTGTGGGCATTGTGGGTGGCAAATTGCGGGAAGAACACATCGCGCCGCGACAGCATGAAACGCGCGCAGGCGAGATAGCTCACATCGGTAGAGACTTTCCGCGTGAACACCGGGAACGACTGATAGCCTGCCTCCTGGGCGCGCTTGATCTCCGTGTCCCAATAGGCACCTTTCACCAACCGCACGGGAAACACCCGGCCCGTGGCTTTCGCAAGTTCCGCAAGCCATTCAAGCGCTGGAAGGGCACGCCTGCCATAGGCCTGCACCGCAAGGCCAAGGCCATTCCAGTTTGCAAGCCGCTTGTCCCGCGCCAGCCCGGCAAAGAAGCCAAGCGACAGGTCGAGGCGTGCGGCCTCCTCGGCATCAATTGTGAGGCCAATGCCATGTGACCTGGCTTTCAAGGCCAGCGTCACGACGCACTCATGGAGTGCCGGAAGTGCCATCGCCGCCAGCTTCTCCTCATAGCGGGGATGCAGCGCCGACAATTTCACCGAAACCGATGGGGCAGAAAACACATCGGCAGACTTGGCGCCTTTGCCCACGGCATCGACCGCGGCGAGATAGGATTTCTGGTAGCGTTCAGCGTCCGCCGCCGTCATCGCCGATTCACCCAGCATGTCATAGGAGAAGCGCCAGCCCTCGCCCTGCAACGGCCTTGCAATGTCCAGTGCCTCGGCAATCGTCCGTCCAAGGACGAATTGCTTGCCCATGATGCGCATGGCCTGCTTCATGGCCGTGCGGATGACCGGCTCGCCCGAGCGTTGCACCAGGCGCTTGAGGAACGAGCGTGTATCGGTGCCGCCAAGCCCGACGATCTTGCCGGTGAGCATCAATCCCCAGGCGGATGCATTGACGAACAGTGATTCAGATTTCCCGATATGGGCCTCCCAGTCACGCTCGCCGATCTTGTCGGCGATCAGCTTGTCGGCGGTTCCGGCATCGGGGATGCGCAACAGCGATTCCGCAAGACACATGAGCACCACGCCCTCTTCCGATGACAGGGAAAACTCCTGCATGAAACTGTCGATGCTGCCCTGCGTGGCGCGGTTGGCGCGAACCCCGTGGACCAATTGCTTGGCAATCGTCCGGACCTTCAGTTTCTCGGCATCACTCAACTGCGCTTTGGCGGCAAGGCTGCGCACCAGTTCGGTCTCGTCGGCAAACAGCAAGCTGGCGACGGCGGAACGGTCGTTGAGATCGGTCATGGGTTGGCTCCTTGCGGCCACGCCTAGCAGATTAGGAAAAGCGAAACTCACCTAAATTTACATGTATCCAGTTGTTTTAATTCTCTTGTTTCTGTAACAGTAGGCTAATTACCTATAAATTGGAGAAACGCTGGTGACTCTTGACGAAACTGATTTGGCCATTCTCGACCAGTTACAGCATGACGCGAGGCTTTCCGTCACGGAAATGTCGAAACGTGTCAACCTGTCTCCCACGCCATGCACCTTGCGCATGCGCCGCCTTGAAACCGATGGCATCATCCAAGGTTACCACGCCCGCATTTCTCCCGCAGCCCTCAATGCGGCTTTGCTGGTTTTCGTGACGGTCAAACTGCGCGCCACAGACGAAGCCACATTGGCAACCTTCAATACCGCCGTGAAACCCGTGCAGCAAATCCTCGAATGTCATATGACGGGTGGAGGATTCGACTACCTGCTGAAGATCAGGGTGAAGGACATGGGCGAGTATCGCGAAATTTTGGGCGGCATCATCGGCCAATTGCCCATGGTCGAAGGTACGCACTCATATTTTGTCATGGAAGAAGTGAAGGAAACAAACCTGCTCGCCATACCCCGTCACAGGGCAATTGCACCATGATGCCCGAGATCGTCCGCAGCGCCGCAGCTCTTCGGCAACTGACATACGGCTGGAAGCAACAATCCCTCACCTCGGCGATTGTGCCCACCATGGGCGCATTGCATGAAGGCCACCTGACACTGGTGCGCGAGGGCTTTCGTCACGCCAACAAGGTGATCGTCTCAATCTTCGTCAATCCCAAACAATTTGCCGCCAATGAGGATCTCACGCGCTACCCCCGTGACGAGAAGGGTGACATTGCCATGCTCGCCGGTGAAAACGTCGACGCAATCTACATTCCGGGTGCCGGCGAAATGTATGGACCGGATTTCGCGACGACGGTGACGATAGCGGGACCGGCAAAGACTGATCTCGAAGACAAGTTCCGCCCGCATTTTTTTGACGGCGTGGCAACCATCGTGGCCAAACTCTTCATCCAGTCCTCCGCTGATTTCGCCATGTTCGGTGAAAAAGACTACCAGCAGCTTTTATCCGTCACGGCCATGGCGCGGGACTTGGACCTGCCCATCAAGGTGATTGGCGTTGCCACCATGCGCGAGGACGATGGTTTGGCCAAATCTTCCCGCAACCGTTATTTGTCCAAGCATGAGCGCCATCAGGCGACAGCCATCTATCGCGCCCTTGCCGAT
>JANNFZ010000510.1:0-2511 GCA_031380375.1 Hyphomicrobiales bacterium | reverse complement strand
GAAAAGAATAAAAAAACCAGCGAAAAGGCGAAGCGGCGGGGGGGGCATTTTTATCTCCGAGTAATTTGATCGGATATCTCGTAAACCAGGCCACCTGTGATTGTCAAGCGCGGGCGCAGGGAATCCTGGCATTTCGGCTTTGAGGTTCCTGAGAGGTCATTGGCTGCGGGCAATCCCCAAGCTTGCGCTGCCGGTCAAATCACGGCAAAAGCCAGGCACCGCAAAATGCGGGAGACGTGGCCGAGTGGCTGAAGGCAACGGTTTGCTAAATCGTCATACGTCGAAAGGCGTATCGAGGGTTCGAATCCCTCCGTCTCCGCCATTGCTCAGGCATCAGCCAATATCAAATCAGCGCCCTTCCAGCCGACCATCATGGCGGGGGCATTGGTATTGCCGGCAATGAGGTTTGCAAAGACCGAGGCGTCGCACACGCGCAATCCCTCTGTGCCATGCACCCTGAGACGCGGATCGACCACTGAGGTTTTTGCGTCCGGCCCCATGCGGCAGGTGCATGAGGGATGATAGACCGTGCCGCTGCGTTGCTTGATGTCATGGATCAGGTCTGCGTCGCTGTGCACCGCTGGGCCTGGCCGCAGTTCCTCGGCGATCAGGCTTTTCAAGGGTTCCGTGGCCGCAAGCTTGCGGATGAACTTGACCGCCGCCAGCATCTCCTGGACGTCTTGTTCGGTGCCAAAGGCATTGGCCCAAATGCGTGGGTGCTGGTGGGGATCGGCACTCTTGATATGGATTGAGCCACGACTTGTCGGGCGGCAATTCGACAGGCCCAGTGACAGGCCGGAGAAGGGGTCGGGCGTGAGGATGGGCCTCTCGCCGGGCTTTGGCAGTAATGTCGAAAAGGCCTGCATGTAAAGCTGCATGTTGGGGCGGGCATAGGCCGGATTGGTTTTAAAGAAACCACCACCATGATTGATCGACAAGCTGAGCGGACCTTTATGCAGCATTAGATATTGCAAGCCTGCAATCACCTTGCCCCACCAGGGGCGCAATTCATCGTTCAAGGTGGGAACCGTCATACGGTAGGTGTAGTTGAGCCCGAGGTGATCTTCGAGGTGTTCACCGACACTGGGGTTGTCCACCCGAACATCGATGCCGACAGAACCCAGCAAGGCGCCCGGACCAATGCCAGAGAGCTGCAAAAGCTGTGGCGAATTGACAGCACCGCCTGCCAAAATCACTTCTTTTCGGGCCCGTGCGTGGATGACTGAAGCGCCACTTTTGTAACTCACGCCTATCGCACGTAATCCATTAAAATCAACGCGTTCAACCAATACTTTCGTCTTGATTGTGAGGTTGTTGCGGCCTTTCGCAGGATCGAGGAAAGCTTTGGCGGCACTCAACCGTCGACCTGCTTTGGTGGTCAATTGATAAGTACCCGCGCCCTCCTGGGTTTGCCCGTTGAAATCCGGATTGAAGGCGAGGCCCGCGCGCTCGCAAGCCTCGATGTAGGATTTGGTCAGCGGGTGAACAAAGCGCGACGTATCCGTGACTCGCAACGGACCGCCAAAGCCTCGCCATTGCGGATCGCCCGTTTCGCTGTCCTCCATGGCTTTGTATATCGGCAACACATCGTCCCAGCCCCAGCCCGCATTGCCCGCGGCTTTCCAGCTTTCATAGTCTTCGGCGTGACCACGAATATAGACCATGGCGTTGATGGAACTGGAGCCACCAAGCACCTTGCCGCGCGGCCAATGGTCAGCCTGGCCGTTGAGGCCGGGGTCAGGTTCGGCCTTGTACAGCCAGTTGACCTTGGGATCATAGAATGTCTTGCCGTAGCCAAGCGGCATCTGGATAAAGAAGCGCTTGTCACTACCGCCGGCTTCCAGAAGCAGGACAGTGAACCGGCCATCGGCGGTGAGCCTGTTGGCTAGCACGCAGCCGGCCGAGCCCGCTCCCACAATGATGTAGTCAAATTCCATTTTCGAGAGTCTAACGAAGCGGGAGCGGAGAGCAAGACTTGCCACGACCGAAAAAATTCACCCTCGCCACATCGCCGAAAATTGCTAGCGTGGGGGCAGGAGCGCCCCATGAAAGTCAAAGACCTGAAAGTATTCATTGTTGCCACGCCACCCGGGGAATGGGGTGGGCGCTATTTTACTTTGGTCAAATTGACCACTGACAACGGCATCACCGGCATCGGCGAATGTTATGGCGCGGCCTTTGGCCCCAAAGCCATGGTGCCGATGATCGAAGATGTTTTTGGCCGTTATGTCCAGGGCATGAACCCTTTCGAAATCGAGAAACTGTGGCGCAGGGTCTATTCGTCGGGGTATTCGCAGCGGCCTGATCCCTCTCTGATGGGCGTGCTCTCGGGGCTTGAGATCGCGCTCTGGGATATCAATGGCAAGGCGGTGGGCAAACCTGTCTATGAATTGCTGGGTGGCCGTGTCCATGAGAAGCTCCGGTCCTATACCTACATCTATCCCGAAGTGAAAAAGGGCCAGGATTCTTCCATATTCTGGGACGCCGAGAAATCAGCCGAGCGCGCCGCCG
>JANNFZ010000485.1:0-2535 GCA_031380375.1 Hyphomicrobiales bacterium | reverse complement strand
TATATCCGCTTCATGTCTACCGCACGCAAGAAGTCAAAGCCCAAGTCACCCGCAGTCCGCATGGCGGCCTATCGCGCCCGCATGCGCGCCCGGGGGTTGAAGCCTGTGGTGATGTGGCTGCCGGATGTGAATGATCCGAAGTTCATTGCCCAATGCAGGCGGGAAGCAGCGGCATTGGCAAAGTCTGATCCGGCGGGAGATGAGGTGCAAGACTTTATCGATGCCATTGCCGACTGGCCAGAAGACTGATGTTTGCACGCGGCGAATTGGTCTTGGCGGCGGCGTCTGGTGATTTTGGCAAGCCGCGCCCGTGTTTGGTGGTGAGGTCGAACGAGTTTCAGATGAGTCCGGCAGTGACAATCTGTCCTCTGACGTCGACCATTCGAGACGATTTGCACATTCTCCGAATTCGGGTCGAACCAACAGCTTTGAATGGGCTTGCGAAGATTTCCCAGATCGCCATCGACAAGGTCATGACGGTGAAGCGCTCGCGTGTGACCGTGCGCATTGGCGCTCTGCCGGATGAAATCATGCAGGCTGTCAATCGCAGCCTGGCTGTCTATTTAGGCCTGCGATAGACAGACGAAGTGCCATTGGGCTGCGTCGGCCAAAGGATTGGCAAGATCGGTGATGGGCAGATGACCCGTGTCACCGCACTATTGGCGGCGTTTTTGGGAGTTGGGTGACAGATGGGTTGTGTAGCGAGCTAAACCCATATTTGCGAACCATGTTTGCGATAGGTACCTCGAATTCTATCAAATTGAGCGGCCCCATCAAGATTGCATCACTTCCTATAAAAATCAGAGCTGTCTCATCCAACTTTGCAGAAAATTCAGAGTGCTCATGTAGCTGCGGTTCGGAATTCTTGCCGCCCTTGCCGTCGTGCAAATCGTAGCCGTGTTCAACTGCATCGCGAACTTGTTTGACTTTCTTTGACAATTTCACAAATTCCCTGCGATCAGTCGGGTCAATGAAATCAAGGTTCTTTCCTGAATCAAAGAAACGACAAACTTTCATCAGATTCATTATGAAGCTCTGTGCAAGCGCGCGGCGCACTGTAGAGTCAAACATCACTTCAGCGTGTGACTGCTGAAGTTTCTCGCCATGCTTGTTGGTGTTCCGCGCAAAGGTGAAAATAACCTCCGCTCTCGATACCTGCAGAAGTCCGCTCAGATAGGAGTTGGTGGTTTCAAGCAACAATGCCAATTTGTTTTGCGGATTGAGTTTGTAGTCAGTCTCCATTTTCACCATCACCCCTTCTTCCTTCTCAAATGCTCCTCCAGCCTCGGCATGATTTCGATGAAGTTGCAGGGGTGATGGCGGTAGTCGAGTTGGTGGACGAGGATTTCGTCCCAGGCATCTTTGCAGGCACCGGGTGAACCGGGCAGGCAGAAAACATAGGTTCCCGCCATCACGCCCGCCGTTGCCCGCGACTGGATGGTGGAGGTGTTGATCTTCTGGAACGACACCATGTGAAAGACCACGCCGAAGCCTTCGATTTCCTTGTCGAAGAGAGGGCGCAACGCCTCGACGGTGACATCGCGGCCCGTCAGGCCCGTGCCCCCCGTGGTGATGACGACATCGACATCGCGGCGTTTCACAAGTTTCCGCACCTCGGCCCTGATCGCACGCACGTCATCTTTGATGATTGTGCGATGGACAAGCGAGTGCCCAGCCGCCGTGATGCGATCCGCCAATGTCGCGCCCGATTTGTCGCTGTTTGCGTCACGCGTATCGGAGACCGTGATGACGGCAATATGGGCGGGAAGGAATGCGCGGTCGTTCATGGCAGAGCATCCAGTTTTTCCCGAAGCGCCAGAAGGTCATGCCAGGCAAGGCGCTTGCTGGCGGGTGATTTCAGAAGTGTTTCGGGATGGAATGTCGAAATCATCGGAATGCCATCGACCGCCATCCACTTGCCGCGCTGGCTGGTGATCGAGGCCGGTGCGCCCGCAAGCCATTGCCCGGTAAGCGCACCCAGCGCCAGAATGATCCGTGGACGGATTAATTCAATGGCGCGGCGAATGACCGGCAGCACCATCTGGCATTCAATGTCGGTGGGGCTGCGATTGCCGGGCGGACGCCAGGGGATGAAGCTTGCAAGTGCCACCTGCTCGCGGGCATCATCGTCGGCAATGCCGCGAAGTCCGATGGCTTCCAGCATGCGCTCCGACAATACTTCGTGCTTTGCGGCAAACACCTGGCCGGTGCGGTCTTCTTCGGCGCGGGGGCGGTCGCTGATGACAAGGACACGCGCTTCCGTGGCACCTCCATAAAGACAATGGCGCGATGCGGTTTTCTTCAAAGGATGGGTGTCAAACCTGTTGAGGAGATCGCCCAGGGCCTGAAGGTCAGGCGCTGCGGCAAGCTGTGCCGCCATTTCATCATCTTGAAGCGCTGCGGCCAGTGGTGCTGACCTTGCAAGGGGGAGCGGAACCGGTGCCGGCACTGGAACAGTTCTCGCGGCAGGCAGCTTTTCCAGAAAGCGGTTGATGAGCTCGTCCGAAATCGCCTCGTCGGCACCCATGTCACGAA
>JANNFZ010000402.1:0-5054 GCA_031380375.1 Hyphomicrobiales bacterium | reverse complement strand
AAAAGATCGTGGCGATTGGTGTCGCCTATGCCGCCCAAGAGGTTGACGCCGTGCCCCATGACGGCCATGACCAGCCGCTGGATTTTGTCATGACAGAGAAAGAATTGATCCGTTGCGCTTGATGTTTTTGGGGGATGTTGTCGGGCGGTCGGGCCGCGATGCGGTGTACCAGCATTTGCCAATTTTGCGCGAGCGCTACCGGCCCGATTGCGTGGTCGTGAACGGCGAGAATGCCGCGCACGGGTTTGGCATCACCGAGGAGATTTACCAGAAGCTTCGCGATGCCGGTGCCGATGTGGTCACCCTCGGCAATCATTCATTCGATCAGCGCGAAATTCTCGTCACCATCGAGCGCGAGGGCAATTTGATCCGGCCCCTCAACTGGCCGTCGGGGTGTCCGGGCCGTGGCACTGCACTTGTCGAAACGGCTGGGGGACAGCGGGTATTGGTCATCAACGGCATGGGCCGGGTGATGGTCGAACCCCTGCTCGATGATCCATTTCCGGCCATCGACCAGGAAATCGAGCAGTGCAAACTCGGCCGCGATTGCGACGCCATCATTTTGGATTTTCATGCCGAGGCTTCGTCCGAGAAAATGGCCATGGGGCATTTCTGTGATGGCCGGGTGAGTGTTGTGGTGGGTACCCACACCCATACGCCGACGGCCGATCATCACATCCTCAATGGCGGCACGGCCTATCAGACCGATGCCGGCATGTGCGGCGATTATGACAGCGTCATTGGCATGGACAAGGCCGAGCCCATGCAGCGCTTCCTGCGCAAACTTTCAGTCGAGCGCATGAAGCCTGCGGAAGGCGAGGCGACGGTGTGCGGCCTTGCCGTGGAAACTGATGACAAAACGGGGCTGGCGTTGCATGTGGCACCCATTCGCGTGGGCGGGCGGCTGAGCGGAGCCGAGGTTCCGTTCTGGTGAGCGGTCTGGCTTAGATCAGACGGTTTGTTTTCGACCGAGGACCAGCAGGAATCCGCATAGCGACAGGGCCGCGAAACAGGTGCCAGCAAGGAACGTCGCCTGTGGCCCGTAGGCGTCCCATAGACTGCCCGCCATGACGCTGGCCAGCAGGAGTGCGGTGCCGCTGACCAGGTTGAACAAACCGAACGCCGTGCCGCGCAATTCCGGCGGTGAAGCGTCCGCCACCAATGTCGCGAGCAGGCCTTGGGTGAAACCCATGTGCAGGCCCCATAAGGCAACACCGATGCCCGTCAACAAAATGCCCTCCGCCAGTCCAAGGAAAATATCGGCGGCGATCAACAGGGCGATGCCAAAGACCAAAATGCGGTTTCGTCCGCCTGCACCATCGGCCAGAATGCCGGCGGGATAGGCCGCAGCGGCATAGACGATATTCATCAGAACCATGACGGCGGGCACAAGGGCGATGGGCAGGCCCACAGCCTGTGCCTTCAGAACCAGAAAAGCCTCGCTGAACCGGGCAAGGGTGAAAACTGCGGCAACCGCGACCACCAGCCAGAAGGCTGCGGGAAGGCGGCTGATTTCGGCGCGCTGAAGGGGAAATCGAATCTTGCGGGTGCCTTCCGGCCTGTTCGAATCTTTGACCGCAAATGCCATCAGCGCGAAGGCGATGAAGGCGGGGATCACGGCGACCCAAAAGACGGTCGTGAAATTGTTGGCGGTGAAAATCATCAAACCGATGGCCAGCAGCGGCCCGACGAAGGCGCCGATGGTGTCCAATGATTGCCGGAGCCCAAAACTCGCCCCGCGCAAATGTTCCGGCGCAAGATCGGCGACGAGCGCATCACGCGGTGCGCCACGAATGCCTTTGCCGATACGATCGACAAACCGTGCGGCGACAAGCCAGCCGACCGAACCGGCGAGCGGGAACACAGGTTTGGTGAAGGCTGCCAGCCCGTAGCCAATCACCGCGAGAAGTTTGCGCTTGCCAAGCCAGTCGGACACGGCACCGGAAAAGACTTTGGTGATGGATGCGGTTGCTTCGGCGATGCCTTCGATCATGCCGACCGTTAGCGTGGACGCGCCGAGAACCGTCACGAGGTAGATCGGCAGCAGCGCATGGATCATCTCCGATGAGACATCCATGAAAAGAGACACCAGTCCAAGCGCCCAAATGCCGCGCGGGATGGATTTCAGCGTTGCAACATCGAGTCTTGCGGTTGTTTTGACCATTCCCATGCAATTTGACGCTAGTCGCCCTGATGGCACCCGTCAATTTTCGACCGGCGGTGGAAAGTTTATTCCTATTTTATGAAAATAACGCTTGACACCGCGCGGTGTTTCGGGTAGAAACCGCAACACTCCCGCATTCCGACAATAGTTTTGAGCCCATCACGAAAACGACGTCGGGAGATGAGGGGTAAGCGGAAAGGTGGCCCTTCGAGGCCGCCTTTGGCGGCACCTCAGGGTGAGGTTGTCCTCATGCTGAGGTGCGAGGCGAAGCCGAGCCTCGAAGCACTGTCCGCCACAATTCAGACAGCGCGCCACACAATGCGGCCAAGATTCCGGCCTTGTCCCGACTTTGTCGCTTCTTAACGATTTCACATCGGAGGAAGCACCATGATCCACACCACATCGCGGGCCCTGCTGACTGCTGCGGCCATTCTGACTTTGACCGACCAATCCGCGTTTGCATCCACCCAGCCCGCCCATGAACGGGTGGAGGTGGCCTTTGTGCTCGACACCACGGGCTCCATGGCTGATCTCATCGACGTTGCAAAGCGCAAGATCTGGTCTATCGCGTCGACAATCGTCGACAGCAATCCCGATGCCGATATTTCCATGGCGCTCGTCGCCTACCGCGACCGGGGCGATGAATATGTCGTGAAGAC
This sequence comes from Hyphomicrobiales bacterium, assembly GCA_031380375.1. Taxonomy (GTDB): domain Bacteria; phylum Pseudomonadota; class Alphaproteobacteria; order Rhizobiales; family Aestuariivirgaceae; genus Aestuariivirga. The sequence continues at coordinate 2,231 of JANNFZ010000402.1, read as the reverse complement.
AACGCCGCTGTCGGAGGACCTGCAAGGCCTCTATGGCAAGCTCGTCAAGCTCGAAGCCGATGGCGGCGATGACACGCCTGAGTCAGTGAACGAGGCGCTGGACAAGGCCGTGACCGGGTTGCAGTGGACCTCGGGTGATCATGTGACGCGCATCATTTTTCTCGTCGGTGATGCGCCGCCGCACATGGACTACCAACAGGAGCGAAAATATCCGGCGATCGTGAAGGATGCCATCCGCCGCGACATCATCGTCAACACCGTGCAGGCCGGCGACATGACGGAGACCACACCGGTGTGGAAGGAAATCGCCCAGTTCGGCCATGGCCGTTACATCGCAATCCCGCAAAGTGGCGGTGAGGTTGTGGTGATCGTATCACCCTATGACGACGACATTGTTGACCTGCAAATCCAGTTGGACCGCACGGTGGTGCCCTATGGCAACGCCGCCCAGCAGGACGAAGTTGGTCGCAAGATGGCTGAGAAATCAGCTTCCGCTCCTGCCGTGCAGATCGAGAATTCAAAATACTATGCCAAGCGCAAGGCGACGAAAGAAGTGATCACCGGTGGCGGTGACTTGATTTCCGATGCGCGCAACAAGCAGCTTGATGTTGACGGCGTTGCCGAAAGCGAATTGCCCGATGACCTGAAGGCGCTGCCGAAGCCCGAGCGCAAGGCGTGGGTCGCGGAAAAGCTTGGCACGCGCATGAAGCTCGAAACACACATGTCGGAACTGATCGCCAAACGCGACGCCTATGTGTTGGAGCAACGTTCGCAGACGGCGGATAAAACCCCCGCCGATTCCTTTGATGCGGCCGTCGAAGACACGTTGCGGTCGCAACTCAACTAGAGCCCGGCGTCTCGATCTCGCGTACCAGTTTTTTCTGCATGACGGCGCCATAGTCCTGGTAGCTTCGCGCCGTTACGGCAAAGGCACCGGTGCCGGCAATGACCCGGGTTTCGAGATATTCCTGGAGCTTCGGCCATTCATTGGCGATGGCGAGGCCATTGATGGTGACGCCATCGACCATGGCTGCAAGGCGCGCACTTTCAAGGTCCGGGCCGATATTGTTGATGCCGTCAGCAGAGAGATCAATGACCCGGCGCGTGGCTATCGGAGCCTTGGCAAAAAGCCGTGTGGATTGCACGAGCGCCGCCGACAGCGACGTAGCCCCGCCTTCGACGGCGCGTGCTGTCTGCAACACCGCAACACCGAGTTCGAGGACCGATTGACTGTCCTCGACGATGGTCCAGGGCACGACAATGTGTTGCGATTTGGTGCCGGACCATTGCAGCACCGTGATGGCCACGCGCTTTTCCGGGCCACTTTGAATGGCCTCCAGAACTGCAGGGCTTTGCAGGGCGGCGGCAAGGCCGGTCATTTGCAGGCGGTATTCATCGGCATCGACACTGGCCGAAATGTCGATGGCGAGGACGAGGGCTGTGTCGACTTTCGGGGATTGGGCTGAAGTCAGTGCAGCCGGAAGGGCCGACAACAAAAGGGCAGTGAGCAGGGCTGCAAATTGTGGCGGAAGGCGCATGGCCCGAAGGCTAGGTCAGAAATGACGGTGGGACAACGCAAACAAAGCGGCGACCCCTCTTCCGCCGCGCAGCAAGGTGCCGCTCGGCACCTTCTCCCACAAGGGGAGAAGGTTGATGCTGCCCAAGATCCAACCCTCGCCCCTTGTGGGAGAGGGTGGCGCGGAACGCGTCGGGAGAGGGGTTCTTCTTGGGTGCGCGCTTAGCGCTTGCGCATGAAATCGGGAAGCGGTGCTTCGTTTTCGCCGGAGACCGCCTTTTTCAGGCGGTTGATAAAGCCAAGGCCACGGCCCTGATGATAGTCGGCTTCCGCTGACTTGCCGTTCAAGTCAGCACGGGCGGCCGCCTCGAAGGCGTGAGCGGCGTCGGCACTGGCGTCGGCCAGCGTTGAAATGGCGGCAAAGAGCCTGCCGGGAGGAGCTTTTTCGGCCAAGGACCGGACCTTTCTTAGGGCGGATGCGCCAGCCATGCCAACAGCTTCGCCGTTGAACGAATAGGTCTCGATTGCCGCTTTTGCCGCCGTCACCATGATACGCTACTCCACACACAAACAGGAACTCGGCGCGCCGTGCGGCCAGCTGGAACCAGCTGGCCAGAAGCATTGCGCGCCATTTAATACATTGGCGCATCTTTTCTCTCTCAAATCGTTCCGATTTGATCGTCCGATGCGCATACCATGGTGAAGGAACAGGTTT
>JANNFZ010000370.1:0-5941 GCA_031380375.1 Hyphomicrobiales bacterium | reverse complement strand
CTTTTCCGTCTCAGCCGGAAGATTCAGGACATTGCCGTTGGCGGCCTCCGGGGCCTCCACTTTTTTCTCGGGGTTGTAGGTTCGCTCCAGCCCGGTGCGGCTGCCGAGCACGGCCCGCAATTTCCAGAATACCACTACGACAATGCCGAGCAGCACCAGGTTGAAGGGATCCATTATCAGACTCACGCAAGACCTCGACCAATATCATGGCCGGCAAGAATTTGCCGCGCCGCATGCCGTGTCCCTATATATAGGAGTGATGCGCCAAGGTCCAAACCGAAACCGGCGCCGGAAAGGGAAACTTTGAGTCGATTCTTGCCATTTCTGGTGCTATTGGGATTTTTCTTGGAGTTGGGGGTGATGATTGCTGTGGGCCGGGGCATCGGCGTTCTGGCAACCCTTGCGCTGGTGGCAGGTGCAGGGGTGCTTGGTGTGTCAGTGATCCGTTCAGCCGGGATCGGCATGGCGCAGGTCATGCGCGCCAACCGGAAATTTTCCACGCATGATGCGGCGGTGCATTTTCTGCTGCTTCCAGCCGGTTTGCTGCTGATTGTGCCAGGGTTTATCACTGACTTGCTGGGTTTGTTGCTGCTGCTGCCGGCCGTCCGCCGCTGGTTGGTGCGGCGGCTTTTCCCGCAGCACATTCAAGCCCGGACAATGCCAGGCCGAGGGCCTTTCATAGAGGGAGAAGCCGTCGAGATCGAGAATGAGCCTGATCGTTAGCCCTGGTCCTTGCGGCGGCTCGATTGGCATGATAGCGAACGCCGAACAGATCAATAGAGGTCCCGCAAAATGTCTGATGCCGAGAATTCCGCCCCCAATGGCGCCGCCGCCGGCGAGCCCGCAAATGCCGAGGCTGCCAAGCCTTCGATGCGCATTCTGGGCCAATACCTCAAGGATTTGAGCTTCGAGAATCCCAATGCGCCGCAGTCGCTCGCACCCCAGCAGAAGCAGCCGGACATCAACATCTCGGTCAATGTCAATGCCCGCAATCTCGGCACCAGCGATTTTGAGGTTGAACTTCACCTCGACGCCAAAGCGAGCAATGACGGCAAGGTGATTTTTGCCGCCGATCTTCTCTATGCCGGGATTTTCCGCATGGAAAATTTTGCGCAAAACATGCTGCATGCGGCTATCCTGATTGAATGCCCGCGCATGCTCTTTCCGTTTGCCCGGCAGATCATGGCGGAAGCCACACGCAATGGCGGCTTTCCGCCACTGATGCTCGACCCTGTTGATTTTGCCGGCATGTACCAACAGCGCATGAAGCAGCAGTCGGCGGCCCAGGCCTGAAGAATCAGTCCGGCTTTGACCACAGCGCTCCGGGGCCCAAACCCCGGACCAATGCGTCATGGGCCATCCGTTCCCCCGCGGTCAGGCGCGGCGGCAGGGGCTGCGGCCTTGCCGTGACGCGTGCGACCGTAATGGTGGGTGCAAAGGATTCATTTTTTTGCGCCGTCGCCAGATCCAGCGCCCGTTGGCGGCCGCCAAGCAAATCCACATAGACCTCGGCGAGGAGCTCGGCATCGAGCAATGCACCATGCTTGGTGCGCTTGGCGTTGTCGATGCCATAGCGCCGGCACAGGGCATCGAGGCTGTTGCTCGCCATGGGATGCTTGCGCCTCGCCATCTGCAAGGTGTCGACGACACGGCCAAAGTCGATGGGTTCACGATTCGCGGCGAAAAGTTCGGCATTGAGAAAACCGACATCGAAACCGGCATTGTGTATGACCAGCATGTCACCGGCGATGAAATCAACAAACTCCTGGACGATGCCGGCAAAGAGCGGTTTGTCCTTGAGGAATTCGAGCGTCAGGCCATGGACTGCCGCGGCTTCCGCCGGCATGTCGCGTTCCGGGTTCAGGTAACAATGGAAGACCCGGCCCGTGGGCATGTGATTGTCCAATTCGATGGCGCCGATTTCGACCACGCGGTGACCATCAGCGGGCGAGATGCCGGTCGTTTCGGTGTCGAGGACGATTTCACGCATGATTTTTCCTTAACCTGTCGAGCAGGGCGAGTGTATTTTTTTCAAGCGTTGCGAGATCGCCGCCGTTTTCGATGATGTAGTGGGCGCGGCGGCGCTTTTCGGCATCGGGCAATTGCCTGGCCATGATCACGGCAAGCTTTTCTTCGGTCATGCCGGGCCGCTCCACTGCCCTGTTCCTGCGGTCGGCTTCCGGTGCGGAAACCAGCACGATGCAATCAAATTCCGCAGCGTGGTTGTTTTCCAGAAGCAGCGGAACATCGGCAATGGCGATATGGTGTTGGGCAGCAAAGAATTTTTCCATTCGCTCTTTGACCAGCGGATGAATTGCTTTTTCCAGTTTGGCGAAAAGTGCCGGATTGACCACCAACATTTGGCTGAGTTTTTTCCGGTCCACGTGCTCACCGTCAACGGCTGTCGCAAATTCCACAGGCAAGTGCCGGGCCGCTGTTCCGTCTTCGTAGAGATCATGCACGCATTGGTCGGCATCAAAGACAGGCACGCCCTGGTTTGCAAAAATGCGGGCAACTTCGCTTTTGCCGGATGCAATGGAGCCGGTGAGGCCAATTTTTTTCATGGCCGGTAGTCCGGATCGATGTCCCTGGCCACGAGATGATAGAGCTCATCTGTTACTTCTGGTCTTTGGCCAAACCATTTTTCAAACCCCGGCACCGCCTGATGCAACAACATGCCCAGGCCATCGACGGTCTGCAAACCTTGCAGCTGTGCTTCCTTCAGCAGTGGTGTTTGCAAAGGCACATAATTGATGTCGGCCACCACGGCAGTTCTCGGCAATTTACCGAGATCAATGGCAAGGCGCCCGTCATTGGCGATGCCGGCCGATGTGGTGTTGACCAGCAGATCCACCGTGGCGAGAGCCTGTGTGAGTTTTGCCAGCGGCAAGGCCGTGAGCCGTGACCCCAGAGCGTCGACCACATCAACGGCGCGCTGTATCGTGCGGTTGGCAATTGTGATCGCCGGGACACCCGCGTTCAGCAATCCTTCGGCCACGGCCTTGGCGGACCCGCCCGCACCAATGATAAGTGCCCTGGTGTTCTGCAAGTCGATTCCCGGCTGCCGCCAGCCAAGGTTTGCGACAAAGCCATGGCCATCGGTTGACGTGGCATGAAGTTCGCCATTGGCGGTGTAAACCGTGTTGATCGACCCGATGCGGCGCGCTGTCGCATCAAGATCGTCAATGAGCAGTGCTGCCTTCTCCTTGTGGGGCAGCGTGACGTTGCAGCCAGCGAACCCATTGCGCTGGAGATTGCCGAGAAATTGTTTCAGTTCCGTGGGCGGAACCTCAACATGGTCATAGCTTCCAGCAATGCCAAGGGATTTGAGCCAATAGCCATGGATCAACGGCGAGCGTGAATGCTTGACGGGAAATCCAATGACGCAGGACTTGATCATCCGGGTATTTCGCCTGTGCCGCGCAGGAATTCAAGCAGCGCCAAAAGAGGAAGGCCGAGGATGGTACTGTAGTCACCTGTGATTGCGGAAAAGAGCTGCACGCCCTGTTCCTCGATTCTGTAGCATCCGACAGTCGTGCAGAGATCACCGCCAGCGGCGCTGAGATAGTCCTCCAGAAAACCATCGGAAAAGTTCCGCATGGTCAGGCTGGCGGTGCTGACATGGGAAAATATCTCCTTGCTGTTGCGATAGCACGAGACAGCACTGGTGAGAATGTGGGTCTGCCCACGCAATATGCGAAGCTGCTGTCGGGCTTCGGGCAGATTCTTGGATTTGTGGAAGGCGGTGCCGTTGAGGCTTGCTGTCTGATCAGCGCCAATCACCAAAGCTTGCGGCGGCACGGCGATCGCCGCCCTCGCCTTGCCCCTGGCCAAAAAGAGTGCTTGTTCACCAGGCGGCAGGGCCAGGATTGCTGGCTGGTGGGACGCCTCATCAAAGCTGGTTTTCACGCGCAGGGCGGCAACGCCAGCCTTGCGCAGGAGTTCCAAACGTGTCGGGCTGGATGAGGCCAAGTAGATCATGATGCTGGCTTTGCCCTACTCGGCCGGATTGGCAAGCCCCGGCTTTCCACAGGCCTGTGGGCAAGGTTGGACAAGTGGACGTTTGGGATGGGTCGGTGGGCCATGGGCCCGACAACCTGTGGATGACCGCGCTGGTTTTGCACAAAATCGGTCTGTACGTGTTTCGCTGGTCGAATCTGCGGCCCTGTCGGGGGAAAGGAACTTTGTCTTGAATTCATTATTCTTTCATTCACCTTTATGGGTGCCTCGAGGCTTATCCAACCATTGCAATCCCCTTCCGACCATGGATATCCCCACTATCCCTGCTATTCACAGGACAGCAGACTCAACAATAAGATTAACTCTTTCTTAAGGAAGTCCTGTGGGAAAACCGCTGATTGATGTTCTGACAGGCCGAAAGCCAGAACGCAGGCCGGTTTGGCTTATGCGCCAGGCGGGCCGTTATTTGCCGGAATACCGCGCCGTGCGGAAGCAGGCGGGATCATTTCTCGGCTTGTGTTATGATCCGGAATTGGCGGCGGAAGTGACTCTTCAGCCGTTGCGGCGTTTTGATCTTGATGCGGCAATAGTGTTTTCAGATATTCTGGTGGTGCCCCATGCAATGGGGCTGGCGCTCGATTTTGTCGAGGGTGAAGGGCCGCAGCTGGCGACGATCAGTGATATGGCGTCGGTCAAGAAATTGCAACATACGACAGAGGCTTATGCTTTCGGTCAAGTTTACGAGACTTTGCGGCGGACAAAGCGTGAGCTGGGACCAAGTCAAGCGTTGATCGGCTTTTGTGGCGCACCTTGGACAGTGGCGAGCTACATGATTGAAGGCGGGAGTTCGGAACGGAAGAAGGCGCTGGCCGCTGCAACACTGGCGGAACCGTGGTTCAGGGAATTGATGGAGCGGCTGGTATCGATATCTGTGTCCTATCTGGTTGGGCAGGTCCGGGCCGGTGCCGAGGTCTTGCAGATTTTCGACAGCTGGGCTGGTGATCTGCCGGAGCATTTGCGTGCAGCACTGGTAATTCGGCCGATCAGGGCCATTGTAGAGGGTGTCAGAGGTTCGTGCGGTGCTGTTCCCATCATTGCTTTTGCCCGGGGGATCGGCAACGGCCATGGCGGGCTCGCAGAAATTGTAGGTGCCTCTGCCATTGGTGTCGAGGAACATGTTGGGTTGGACGTAACGCTTGCCACACTGCCGACGGCTTGCGCCATTCAGGGCAATCTTTCGCCGCAGGCATTGCTGGCGGGTGGAAACATTCTCGAACAGGAGACAAGGCGGATTCTGGCACAGGTTCCGGCCAATCGGCATGTGTTCAATCTCGGCCACGGGATTGTGCCTGCAACACCGCCCGAACATGTGACGGAACTGCTTTCAATTATTCGCAGCTGCGATGGCAGCGGCAGATGATCTACCTTTGGCTCAAGGTGGTTCATATTCTAGCCGTCACGTCTTGGATGGCGGGGCTCTTCTATTTGCCAAGGCTCTTTGTTTATCATTCAAAGCAGAAGCCCGGATCCGATTCTGACGGGCTGTTCAAAATCATGGAACGACGGCTGTTGAAAGCAATCATGCGTCCGGCGGGCGTGGTGGCGGTTGTTTCAGGCGGTGTTCTGTTGGCCATGGGTGGGGTACAGCTTTCGGAGCCGTGGCTGTGGATCAAGCTCGCAATGGTTCTCGGCATGATCGGGTTCCATGGCAGCCTGGAGCGTTTTGCCGGGCAGTTTGCGGCGGGAAAGCGCCCGGCCGGTGAACGGTTCTTTCGCTTGTGGAATGAAGTTCCGACGGTTCTTTTGATTGTGATCGTCATTGCGGTGGTGGTCCGGCCATTTTCCTGAAAAGGCTTTTGCTTTTGGCAGGGAAGTGTTAAGGGGCCTCTGCCGCTCCTGCGGTTCCCTCCCTCTGCCTTGTTCTGTGCTGCCGATATGGCGCGCCACGACGGGCCCATCCAAAGAACTGACATGACCACCA
>JANNFZ010000354.1:0-1790 GCA_031380375.1 Hyphomicrobiales bacterium | reverse complement strand
TGTTTTTGATACGTTATAACATAACATATACAAGGGGCTATCATGCCAGCTATTTCGAAACTTCTGTGTTCTCTGGCGGCCTTGACGTTGGTTTCAGGCCAAGCCCTCGCCGCGCCCAGGGTGGTGGTCTCGATCAAGCCGATTCACGCCATCGCCGCCGCGGTCATGCAGGGCGTGGCCGAGCCGGTCCTGCTGCTTGATGCGGGGGTTTCGGAACACACTGCACAGCTCAAGCCGAGCCAGATCGAAGCCCTGACGCAGGCCGATCTCATCGTCGTCGTGGGCGAGAATCTGGAAGCGTTTCTGGCCAAGGCCCTGGCCAACCCGGACATTGCCAGCAAAACCATCGTAGAGCTTGGCGAACTGAAGGACATCCGCTCGCTTCCGCTCCGCTCCGGCGGTCTCTGGGAGAAACACGATGATGGCGATGAACCCGATGGTGGCGATGACGCGCACGGCCATGCCGATCCGCACATCTGGATGGATCCCGAGAATGCCAGGGCAATTGCAGCATACCTTGCCGCGGCACTGAGCAAATCCGATCCGGACAATGCCGTCAGAAACGCCGCAAATCGCGACAAATTTGGCGCCACGCTCGATACGCTTTCGGCTGAAATCAGCGCTGCGATGGTGCCGCTGAGGGACAAGCGCTACATCGTGTTTCACGATGCCTACCAGTATTTCGAGTTCCGCTTTGACTTGACGGCCGCAGGCTCGATTTCCGATACCAGCGCCAATGCGCCCTCCGCCAAGCGGCTTGCCGAAGTGCGCAACAAGCTGAGAGACACCAAAGCCGTTTGCGCCTTCCGTGAACCACAGTTTTCCGATGCGGCCGTGCAGACACTGATCGAGGGAACAGATGCCCGGGAAGGTGTGCTCGATCCTATCGGCGCAACCCTCACACCCGGAAAGGACGCATACTCCACCTTGCTGGCCAATCTGGCCCAGGGCCTCACGTCCTGTCTCGAAAAGGGCTGAGGCTTCACTTTTCAGCCGCAATCGCCGATCATTGCCTGATTGAGGAATCACTATGGCAATGGATCGTAAAATCGCGGCATCAGCGCTGGCCTTCTGCCTGTTGGCTGGGCCAGCCATGGCGCACCCCCATGTCTGGACCGACATGCGGTCGACCCTGATGGTGGGCGGCGACGGTCTGATCACCGGCATCAGCGTCGAATGGACCTTTGACGAAGACTACTCCGGCTTTGCCCTTGAGGGCCTCGATCTCAACAAGGACGGCGTCTATGATGCCGGTGAAATTCGTCCGTTGACGGAGGAAAATATCGAGAGCCTGAGGGAGTCGGCCTATTTCGGTTTCATGCGCCAATCGGAACACCTGCTGAAACAGGGCCCTGTCAAGGAATACGCCCAGACCTACAAGGACGGACGCCTCTCCTTGTTTTTTGTGCTGCCGCTGGAAACGCCCGTCGATCCACGCAACGGCATTTTTGACTACAAGGTCTATGATCCCGACTTCTTCATTGCCTTTGACTATCAGAAGACCGCTCCCGTCGATGTCGAGGGCACGTTGCCCGCAGGCTGCACGTCGGAACTGAAACCATACCTCACCGACGCAGAACTTGAGAAAAAGCGCGACTTCCTCGCCACCAAGGATGTGAACTGGCAGAACGACACAGGCGAGGATTTCGGCTAGATCTTCGCCCAGCCCGTGGTTGTGACATGCGGCTCCTGATTTCGCTCCTCACCTTGCTGTTCCTGTTGCTGTCACCGCTGGCGCAACACGTGGAGGCGCAAACCACGGACGCGCCAAAAGTTGTCATCGACAAGCG
>JANNFZ010000341.1:0-6409 GCA_031380375.1 Hyphomicrobiales bacterium | reverse complement strand
CGGCGGCGTCGACCACCACCACAGCGATGTCGCTGAGGGGCGCCCGTTCCTCGCTCACTAGGCGCGGGTCAGCAATGGCGATGATCAGGGCAACCCACGGATTTCCAAAATACGAAGCCGCAGCAGCGGCCGCGAAAGCCGCAGCCAGCATCTTGCCCTCGAGGCCAATATCAACAATGCCGGAACGCTCCGACCAAAGACCAGCCAAACACGCAAGGATCAGCGGCACCGACAGTCGGATGGTGGAGGAAAGTGTTTCGGGGCCGAAGAAAAGCTCGAGCATCAGTCCTCCGCCTTGAAGAACAGGGCCTGCAGCCAGGGCCGGAAAGTCTGTTCCAGTGCACCCATGAATAGAATGACCAGACCCTGTATCACCACGATCATGTCGCGGTTAATCTCAGGTCTCGCAAATGAAAGTTCGGTGCCGCCCTGGTAGAGAAAGCCAAAGAGCAAAGCTGCCAGTACAATGCCCACGGGATGGGACCGGCCCATGAGAGCGACAGCGATACCGACGAAGCCCGCACCTTGCACATATTCAATGACCAGGCGGTGTTGCGCGCCCAGCACTTCGTTGACGGCGACGAGACCGGCCAAACCACCGGAAACCGCCATGGTGATCATGATGATGCGGTCAGGCCTGATGCCGGCATAGATGGCGGCGTCGGTGTTGGCGCCGACAGTCCTGATTTCATAGCCGAGTTTGGTGCGCCACAGGAAATACCAGACGGCAAAGGCGGCGAGCAACGCCAGAAACAGGGTCGGGTTGAGCGGCGTAAACGGCAGGCGGTAATCGAAGAACAGCTTGGCCATTTCGCGGAAGCTCAGGATATAGGCGCCGGTGATCTCGCGGCTTTCCACAGCCATCACGCCGACGGGGCGGAACCAGTAGTTGATGAGATAGATCATCAGGCTCGAAGCAATGAAATTGAACATGATTGTGGTGATGACGATGTGGCTGCCGCGCTTGGCTTGCAGGTAACCGGGGATGAAGCCCCAGAGCGCGCCAAAAGCGGCGGAGGCCACAATGGCGAGTGGAATGACCAGGGGCCACGGAAGGAAGTCCAGGCTGAGACCCGTCATGGCCGCTCCCAGCCCTGCGAAGTAAGCCTGGCCCTCGCCACCAATGTTGAACAATCCGGCATGGAAGGCGACAGCAACAGCAAGGCCGGTGAAAATGAAATTGGTGGCATAATAGAGGAGATAGCCCCAGCCCTTGATCGAACCCAGGGCACCCTTCAGCATGATCCACATGGCCTCGAGCGGATTTTCGCCAATGATCAGCACAACGATACCGGAGATCAGCAGGGCGACGGCGAGATTGAGAAGCGGGATCAATCCCACATCAACCCATGTCGGGAGTTCGCCACGCGCCGCCATCACGCGTCGTCCTTTGCAACACCGGCCATCAGCAGGCCAAGTTCCCGTTCATTGGCGCTTGCATCCCGTTCGCCCATGACGCGGCCTGCAAACATCACAATGATGCGGTCCGAGAGCGAGCGGATTTCATCAAGCTCGACCGAGACGAGCAGGATTGCCTTGCCTTGGTCGCGCAACCGGATGAGGCGGCGGTGGATGAATTCAATGGCGCCGATGTCAACGCCACGGGTCGGCTGGCCGACAATGAGCAAATCTGGGTCCCGTTCGATCTCGCGGGCGATGATGAGCTTCTGCTGGTTGCCGCCGGAAAACTTGCCGCTCTGCAAAAGCGGGTTGGCGGGACGCACGTCGAATTCCCGCATTTCTTTGCGGCAGCGTTCAATGACGGCACTGCGGTTCAGATGAAAACCCTTGCCCAGTTTCTCGTCGCGGTGCCAACCAAGGATGGCCGACTCACTGGCATCGAAGGACGTGACAAGACCGCGGTGCTGGCGGTCCTCGGGCACATGAGCCAAGCCTTCGTCGCGCACATGGGCCGGATCGCCCATGTGGCCGATTTCCTTGCCTTCAAAAACCACTTCCCCCGAACTTGGGCGGAGGATGCCGCTGATCACTTCAAGAAGTTCCGACTGGCCGTTGCCGGAAACGCCAGCAATGCCGACGATCTCACCGGCCCTGACGGTCAGCGAAACATTGTCGAGCCTTGCAACACCGTTCCTGTCCTTCCATGTGACATTGCGGACATCGAGCACTACCACACCGGGTTGGGCCTTGCCCTTTTCGACATGCAAGAGCACGCGGCGGCCCACCATGGCTTCGGCCAGTTCCTCGACCGAGGTTTTCTTGGTGGCAAAATGCGCCACCACTTCGCCCCGGCGCATGACCGTGACCCGGTCGGTGATCGCCATGATTTCACGGAGTTTGTGGGTGATGAGAATGACGGTCTTGCCCTGGTCACGCAGCGTTCCGAGAATGCGGAAAAGATGATCGGCTTCGGCGGGTGTCAACACGCCTGTGGGCTCATCGAGAATGAGTGTTTCAGCGCCCTTGAACAGGGCATTGAGAATATCAACGAGTTGCAGCAAGCCCACAGGCAGATCGCCGACAATGGCATCGGGATCAACATCGAGTTCATAATCATGGGCAAGGCGGGTCAACTCGGTGCGGGCTTTGGCAAGGGCCGGACCAATGAGGGCACCGCCTTCGGCGCCAAGCACAACATTTTCAAGAACCGTGAACGGTTCCACAAGCATGAAATGCTGGTGCACCATGCCAATGCCGTGGGCGTTGGCGTCCGATGAGGATTTGATCTTGATGGCTTGTCCCTTGACCAGGATTTCGCCCGAGTCGGCGGCATAGAAGCCGAAGAGGATCGACATCAATGTCGATTTGCCGGCGCCATTTTCACCGATGATGCCGTGGATCGAACCCTTGGCAATCGACACCGACACGTCCTTGTTGGCGTGAACGGAGCCAAAGCGCTTGTCGATGTTGATGAGTTCGATTGCCGGGGTGTTATCCACCATGCCCGTCATCCCGGCGAAAGCCGGGACCCCTTTCCCTGCGCGATAGATGTTCCAAGCATGGGGAGATCGCGCCCAGGCCAGCCATGGGTCCCGGCTTTCGCCGGGATGACGGCAGGACTGGGCACGGCAGCTCTGTGCTTACTCAACCGGGCATTTGTTGTCCGACATGTAGTCGTGGACCTTGACGGTGCCAGCGATGATGTCAGCCTTGGCCTTTTCAACGGCGGCCATCATGTCAGCCGAGACCAGCGCCTTGTTGTTGTCGTCCATGGCATAGCCAACGCCGTCCTGGGCGAGGCCCATGGCCTGCAGATTGGCAACGCCACCCTTGAAGGTGCCGTCCTTGCCGGATTTCATGACGTTGTAAACAGCAACGTCAACGCGCTTCAGCATTGAGGTCAAGACCTTGCCGGGGTGCAGGTAGTTTTGGTTGGCGTCAACGCCGATCGACAGCGCACCGCCATCAGCAGCAGCCTGCAACACACCAAGCCCTGTGGCACCGGCCGCGGCATAGACCACGTCCGAACCCTGGCTCATCTGGCTCTTGGTGATTTCGCCACCCTTCACCGGATCGTTCCACGCAGCACCTGTGTCACCCGTCATGTTCTGGATGATCTTGGCATTGGGGTTCGCAGCCTTCACGCCCTGGGCATAGCCGCACTCGAATTTGCGGATCAGCGGAATGTCCATGCCGCCGACAAAGGACACGGTGCCAGACTTCGACGCCATGCCGGCCATCATGCCAACAAGGTAGGAGCCTTCGTGCTCATTGAAGACGATGGACTGCACGTTGGGCAGGTCCACAACCATGTCAACAATGGCGAACTTGAGGTCCGGATATTCCTTGGCAACCTTCTCGACGGCTGCGGCCTGGGCAAAGCCCGCGGCGATGATCGGCGAATAGCCCTGGTCGGCAAAGTTGCGGATGGCCTGTTCGCGCTGGGCCTCGTTGGCGATTTCAAACTCGCCATAGGCGATGCCCGTTTCAGCCTTGAACTTTTCCGAGCCGTTAAACATCGATTCGTTGAAAGACTTGTCGAACTTGCCGCCAATATCAAAGACGATTGCCGGCTTGTCGTCGGCAGCGAACGCCGAGACTGCCATCATGGCCGACAGCGCAGCTGCGCCAAGCAGTTTCTTCATCATGATCATACTCCCTGTGATTTTTGACCGGCTGATCAAGCCTTGCCGTCAATCAACGCCAAAACCGGGCATTTTGCAAGCGGACTTGAAGTTGCCCAAGCCCATGCACAAATATGTCCCATACCATGACAGGCCTTTGGGATGGCATGGGACTTGCCGCTGGTTTGAAGGGCCGAAATGACGCGTGTTTCCATGTTTGCTTCTCCGCTGATGCTGGGCTTCGACGGGCTCGAACAGCTCCTCGAACGGGCCACCAAGACGGGTGACGGCTACCCCCCCTACAACATCGAGCGCAGCCACGAGGGCAGTGCTGAATGCTGGAGAATCACCCTCGCGGTTGCAGGCTTTGCAAAGGCCGACCTTGAGGTGACCGTGGAGGACCGGCAACTGGTTGTGAAGGGCCGCCAGGCCGAGGACAGACCCCGCGATTACCTGCACCGCGGCATCGCGGCGCGGCAGTTTGCCCGGGCCTTTGTGCTGGCCGAGGGCATGGAAGTTGAAGGCGCCCAAATGGGCAACGGTTTGTTGACAGTAAACCTGAAACGCCATGAGCCGGAACACCTGGTTCGTCGTATAGAGATCAGAGAGTAGCTAAATGGATAAATTTGTGACCCCGATGACTGCGCAAGACCTCGCCCATCTGGGCGGCGGTGTGCTCGCCTATGTGCGTGAGATCGAAGCCGACGACGCGCGCAAACTGATGGGTGACCGCATCGCGCTGGCACCTACGGCAAAACTTTTCTGCCTGTACAATGCCGATGGCACGCCGATTTCGATTTCAGGTTCGCACGAAGCGGCGATCAGTTCCGCCATGGAACATGAATTGGTGGCGGCCAGCGTGCACTAGAAAATGCCCTACGCCGCCGACTGGGTCGCCGAGGGTTCGGTGAGGATGGCGTAGAGGCCTTCCGCTGTGGCGGTGCCGCGCAGCTTGGCGAGTGTCACAGGCTCGCGGAGCAGGCGGGATATGCGGGCAAGCGCCGTCAGGTGATCGGCACCGGCATGGTCAGGAGCCAATAACACGAAGACCAGATCAACCGGTTCATTGTCCGGGCTGTCGAAATCAATGGGGGCGACAAGCCGGGCAAACAGTCCATGGACCCGGTTGATCGATGAAAGCCTGCCATGGGGAATGGCAATGCCTTGGCCGAGGCCCGTCGATCCGAGCTTCTCGCGACGATTCAGGGTTTCAAAGACCAGGCGGTGATCAATGGCCACAAGACCGGCCATGGTCTGGGACAATTCCTGCAACAGCTGTTTTTTATTCTGCGCCTTGAGTGCGGGCAATACGGCCCTGGCATCGATGATGTCGGCGAGAGTCATGATCAGGCGTCTACCTCTTTGGCCAAGCAACACAGAGATGGGCGCAGAACCGCCTTGCGTCAACTCTCCGCCGCTCGCCGTTTTTGGATTGCAATTGCGGGCACTATTTCTCGGAACGTGCCTTCTTATCAAATCGGGCCGCTGAATAGGCGGGGGGACCGCACCTGTCAACCCTTCAGCCGGGCTTCCCGGCGGCGCTGGATGGATGACAATATACCCAATGATTCCCGATACTTCGCAACAGTCCGCCGGGCCAGTTCAACGCCTTCTGCCCGCAGTTCTGCCACAATGTCATCGTCCGACAAAATGGCCTCGGCGGTTTCTTTGGCAATCAATTCGCGGATGCGGTGGCGCACCGATTCCGCGGAATGCGCGTCACCTTCGGCATCGGAAGAGGCTATGGCATTGGTGAAAAAATATTTCAGTTCATAGGTGCCGCGCGGCGTTGCCATGTATTTATTGGAGGTGACGCGGCTCACTGTTGATTCATGCATCTCGATGGCGTCGGCCACGGTCTTCAGCGTGATCGGGCGCAGGTGCTGCACGCCATTGACGAGGAAACCATCCTGCTGGCTGACAATTTCACGGGCCACGCGCAGCACCGTCTTGGCGCGCTGGTCGAGGCTTTTGACAAGCCACGTCGCCTGGGAGTGGCAGCCGGCGAGGAATGTCTTGTCATCTTCGCGCGTCGTGCCTTTGGCGACCTTTGCGAGATACTGGTTGTTGACGAGAACGCGGGGCAAGGTCTCGCTGTTCAATTCCACCAGCCAGGCACCATCGGGTGTTGCCCTCACAAAAACATCCGGCACCACGGGCATCACAGGTTCCGAACCGAAGGCCAGGCCGGGCTTTGGATTGAGGGCGCGCAATTCCGCCAGCATGTCGTTCAGGTCTTCCATGGAAACGCCGCACAGGCTTTTCAGTTTCTGGAAGTCGCGTTTTGCGACAAGCGGAAGATTGTCGATGAGGCTCGCCATGGCGGGATCAAGACGGTCGCGTTCGGCCAGTTGCAGCGCCAGGCACTCGCGCAAGTCCCGGGC
>JANNFZ010000450.1:0-4180 GCA_031380375.1 Hyphomicrobiales bacterium | reverse complement strand
ACGGATGCTTGATGCCGGCGCTGTCATGTATGGCAAGGCCAATGTGCCGCTGGCGCTTTCGGACTGGCAGAGTTTCAACGCCATCTACGGAACCACCAGACGAGCCGCCAGGCGTGCGTGTCACATCCCAGGGGTTGTTGGTGGTGCCGTAGATGGCGTTGAAACTCTGCCAGTCCGAAAGCGCCAGCGGCACATTGGTCTTGCCATACATGACAGCGCCGGCATCAAGCATCCGTTGCAGGGCCACGGCGTTTTTTGCGGGCAAGTTGTCGATCATGGCGGGATCACCCCAGGTGGAAGGATGGCCCGTCCAATCGAAGCTTTCCTTGGCGGTCATCGGAACGCCATCGAAAACCGAAAGTGTCTTGCCTTTGGCGATGCGTTTGTCGGCAGCTTGCGCTGACGCACGGGCCCGGGCGAGATCAACGAGAATGACGGCGTTGAGTGCTGCATTGTGCCGGGCATATTGCGTGAGGCACTCGCCGAGCAATTCCATGGCGGAAAGCTTTTTCGCCTTGAGCAGGCGGCCAAGGGCGAGGGCGGATTTGAAGGCGAGATCGGTCATGGGGGCAGCCTACAGGGACCGTTGGGTGCCGCCAAGGCGACGACAAGCAGAATTATATTGCGACGCACCATTTTATCTTGTGCGATGCAATATGATGTGCTAAGGGGTCGATCCATCAACCAGATGGGGATTTAGAAATGATCACTGTGATGACCGCCAACGAAGACGCCGTGCGCATGCTCGCCCACCAGAAATGGGAAGACGAAGGCCGCCCGGCTGGCCGCGAAATTGACCATTGGCAGTGGGCGCTCGCAGAGGTGCAGAAGCCTGCCGTCAAGGCCGTTTCAGCGAAAGCCGCTCCCAAGGCTGCGAAGAAGAAATAATTTCTTTTGTGTGTTGTGTAGAGCCCCGGACTGAAAAGTCGCGGGGCTTTTGTATTAACGCTGCACTACCTCAGTCCTTCGGAGCGTTGCGATCGCCCTCCCTCAGCTTTGCTGGGGGAGGTCCCGAAGGGGGAGGGGGTGTTTTCGGCTTGCGAATACCGATTTTCTTTTCGCCAAAACCATGAGCAATCCGTCCAACACCGCATCCAAATTCTTGAATACATCGGCATTGTCCACGCGAAATACCTGAAAGCCCAACTTCACGAGAAACTCAGTCCGGCGACGATCATGTTCGACTTCCGCACCCTCGCCATGGGTTGCGCCATCAACCTCAATGACCAGTCGTTTCTCGCGGCATAGAAAATCAACAGTATAGGGTCCGAGCGTCACTTGGCGATTGAAGCGGCAATCCTGGAATGAGCGTTTTCGCAGGCAGCCCCAAAGGCGAGTTTCAGCGGCGGTTTGGTTTTTGCGCAAAGATCGCGCGAATCGAAATTTGTCCATTTCAAGCCCTCACGACATTGAGACGGTTTGAGGCGGCCTTTCCGTCGCTCACCCCATCCGGCCTTCGGCCACCTTCCCCAACAAGTTGGGGAAGGGTGTTCGATCTCCCTAAGCTTTGCTGGAGGAGGTCCCACAAGGGGGAAGGAGAAGTTGGGGACTTGGAGACCCAATTAGCACCTACCAGTCGCCGATCTTTTCCAGCCGTCCACGGCGCTTGACGATGTTCTTGTAGTCCCACTGGATCAATCGCGATTTTTGAAGCCAGCGTGCAATATCCTCCGGCACGATTTGCGTGAGGCTGGTGTAGTGCATTTCTGCCGCCTTGAACTTGCCTTCCGCGCGCAACCCCGACTCATCGAAGGATTGGCCGCTCCAGAACAACAGCTGCACATGGGCTTTCCGTACCCAATAGCCAGCAACCGGATTGCCCGCCAGAAACCACACGGGCCCGCCATGCCAGAGTTTGCTCTCGGCCTCCGGCAAGCCACGGTCAATTTCCCCGGCCAGTTCAGCACAAATGGTTTTCCATGGTGCGGATTGGGCGGCGTTGTAGGTTCTGATGTCGGCGTGCATCAGCGTTTCTTGAAGCGGTTGGTGCGCATGCCCGGCTTGCCGCCGGTGGAGCCTGCCCTTCTGGAGGCGGAGTCAGGTTTGGGCCACGAGGCGGTGGCATCTTCGATAGAGGAGCTTCTGGCCAGCGGATCATCCATGATGGCGAGCTCGACAGCCTTCAGGCGTTTCACCTCGTCGCGCAGCCGTGCGGCTTCTTCAAATTCCAGATTGGCTGCGGCATCGCGCATGCGCTTTTCCATGTCGGCCAGCACTTTTTGCAGGTTGTGGCCGATGAGCGGGCCACCCTCGGCGAGACCGCCATCGACCTGCACATGATCCTGCTCGTACACCGACTTCATGATGTCGACGATGTTCTTCTTGATCGATTGCGGCGTGATGCCATTGGCTTCGTTATAGGCGCGTTGCTTCTCGCGGCGGCGGTCGGTCTCGGCGATGGCGCGCTGCATCGAACCGGTGATTGAATCGGCATACATGATGACCCGGCCATCGACATTGCGGGCGGCACGGCCGATGGTCTGGATGAGCGACGTTTCCGAGCGCAGAAAACCTTCCTTGTCGGCGTCGAGAATGGCGACCAGCGCGCATTCCGGAATATCGAGGCCTTCGCGCAGCAGGTTGATGCCGATCAGCACATCGAAAGCGCCAAGCCGGAGATCGCGGAGAATTTCGATGCGCTCCAGCGTATCGATGTCGGAGTGCATATAGCGCACGCGCACGCCCTGTTCGTGCATGTATTCCGTCAGGTCTTCAGCCATGCGCTTGGTCAGCGTGGTGATGAGCACGCGGTAGCCTTTGAGCGCCACTTCCTTGCACTCAGCGATCACATCGTCGACTTGTGTCTTCACCGGCCGGATGATGACGGGGGGATCAATGAGGCCTGTCGGGCGGATCACTTGTTCGGCGAACACTCCACCCGTCTGCTTCATCTCCCAGGAGCCGGGCGTCGCCGAAACATAAACCGTCTGCGGGCGCATGGCGTCCCATTCTTCGAAACGCAAAGGCCGGTTGTCGATGCAGGAGGGCAGGCGGAAGCCATATTCCGCAAGCGTTGCCTTGCGGCTGAAGTCGCCTTTGAACATGCCGCCGATCTGCGGGATCGTCACATGGCTTTCATCAATGAACACCAACGCATTGTCCGGGAGATATTCAAACAAGGTCGGTGGCGGCTCGCCGGGCTTGCGGCCCGTGAGATAGCGTGAATAGTTTTCGATGCCGGCGCAGGAACCGGTGGCCATCATCATTTCAAGATCGAACATGCAGCGCTGTTCGAGGCGCTGGGATTCAAGAATGCGTCCCGCCGCATTGAATTCGGCAAGGCGGATGCGCAGGTCTTCCTTGATGCGCGTCGCCGCCTGTTCCAGCGTCGGCTTTGGCGTCACGTAATGCGAGTTGGAATAGATTTTCACCTGGGCAAGTTCGGCATTCTTCTGTCCCGTCAGCGGATCGAACTCGACTATCTGCTCAACTTCGTCGCCAAACAGCGAGATGCGCCAGGCCCGGTCATCGAGATGCGAAGGAAAAAGCTCAATGGTATCACCGCGCACCCGGAATGTGCCGCGCACGAAATTCTGGTCATTGCGCTTGTAATGCAGCGCCACGAGATCGGCGATCAATTGCCGTTGAGGAAAACGCTGGCCCTTTTTGACGGCAAAGGTCATGGCCGAATAGGTTTCGACATCGCCGATGCCATAAATGCAGGAGACCGAGGCGACGACGATCACATCGTCGCGTTCCAGCAATGACCGCGTCGCCGAGTGGCGCATGCGGTCGATCTGCTCGTTGATCGAACTTTCCTTTTCGATGTAGGTGTCGCTGCGCGCCACATAGGCTTCCGGCGTGTAATAATCATAGTAGGAGACGAAATACTCAACCGCGTTGTTGGGGAAGAAATTCTGAAACTCGCCATAGAGCTGTGCGGCCAGCGTCTTGTTGGGCGCGAGGATGAGGGCCGGGCGATTGGTCTCGGCAATGATATGCGCCATGGTGAAGGTCTTGCCGGAACCGGTGACGCCAAGCAGCACCTGGTCGCGCTCTGCGGCATTGGTGCCTGCCACGAGTTCGGTGATGGCGGCGGGCTGGTCGCCTTTCGGTTCAAACTCCGAGACGATCTTGAAGGGCTGGCCGCCCTCCGACTTCGGCGGTTTCGGCGGCCTGACCGGCGTGTAATCGGCATTGGGGGTGAATGCCGGTCGCAGTGCCTCAAGGCCGGCGCGGG
>JANNFZ010000253.1:0-4081 GCA_031380375.1 Hyphomicrobiales bacterium | reverse complement strand
GATATGAGTCGCCGATCATTGGCCAGGTTCCAGTAAAACGGTTCAACGACAGCCCGACCCTTGAACCACTCCGCTTCTTCTTTTGCCGGGTGTTGCAAATATGCCAACACCGCAAAACAATCAGAGGTAGAGAAACAAGGAATAGGTCCGCTAAACCCCTGCCTTTCGAGTCCATCACTCACGGAATATACCATGCCCAACAAACTGGCAGGTTCGAACAAAAAAAACTAGGGAGTGACTCACTCAATAATATATGGCAATTCTCCACGAAATTAAAGGGTTGCGGGAGACGACAATGGTTCTGGAAAACTCTGTTCTTGCGGCGCTGAAAAATTCGGACCTTCCGGTTTTTCTGGCGCGCGTGAAAGACACTGTCGCAGGTTCGACGCTTGAATTGCACGCCTGTTCAGCAGAATCCAGCCGCAGCCTGCAATCCAAGGCCACCAAGGCCTTCGCCAACAGCGGCATCAATTCTGCCATCAAGATTGTGCGCCACAAGCGCGCCGAACTCGAGCGTGGCCGCTCGCTCGAAGCCCTTGTCGACCTGTTTGGAACGGGCACGATTGTCTATGACCCGACAGCC
This sequence comes from Hyphomicrobiales bacterium, assembly GCA_031380375.1. GTDB lineage: Bacteria > Pseudomonadota > Alphaproteobacteria > Rhizobiales > Aestuariivirgaceae > Aestuariivirga. The sequence continues at coordinate 3,498 of JANNFZ010000253.1, read as the reverse complement.
ATCGGCAAGCGCAGCTCAGAACTTTTGTCGTTGGCCAAGGCGCTGCGCAACGGCATGGGCAAAAGCATTTCCACGATCGCCTTCGAGCCGCGCCGCCGCACCCTGTATCTCGTTTTGGCCAAGGCCCACGACCAGAGCATTCCCGCCGTTCGCAAGACGCTGGAAATGGCGAACCGGCTTTCGCACGCGTGGCACCGGGCCGCCCGCCCGCAGTTTGACCTAGCGGTACGCGTCGGTTTTGACCTGCCGCCCGGTGCGAGGGTGGTCCCGGTTGACAGCCGTTCAGTTGTCAACGGCACTATTGAGGCGCTGCGCCGCAGCGCTTTCCGTCTCGCCGCCACCTTGGGCCTCGCCACAAGCTTCGGCTTTGCCGCAACGGCAGCTTCCGCTGCCGACGCACAGCCAGCACCCGGTCGCGAGCCCGCAGTCAGCCAGCCGAACATCACGGTCATTACGAAATCAAGCTGGTACGAGGAAGAATTTTCCCAGGACATCCATGCAAAAGTCACATTGCCGCTCGGTGAGAGCTTCGGTGGCCACATCGAAGGCATGCTCGGTACGGACGGTTATATGGGTGTCGGTGGCGAACTGTTCGCCCGTGACCCGTCGATGGGCATGGCCGGCATCTATTCAACTTATGAAACCCTCGACGACGTCGACATGACGCGCATCGCTGCGGAAGCCGAAATCTACTTGAACCAGATTACGCTGGGTGGTGCCGTCGGCCAGCAATCCGGTGACGTCAAGGACGGGGTTTTTGGCCAACTTGAAGTGAAGTTTTATGCCACACCGGATTTCGTTCTGAAGGCCCGCGGCGAAACCTCGCCTACCATCGACTTGTTGAAGGTTGGCGCGGAATGGCGTCCTGGCTTTGAAGCCCTGCCCGGCCTCTCGATGTTCGCCGATGGTGAATTTGGCGAGGATTATACGGCCGCCTCCGTTGGTCTGGCGCTGCACTTTGGCGGCTCCGGAACGACTCTCATTGACCGTGACCGCCGCGAAGATCCTGAACGGAACCTCGAGAACCGGACTGGCCTCAAAAAGACCAAGGATGACCAGGGCACAGCCGGCACGGGATACCAGATCGACAACGCCGGGTAATTTCCGGCCAGCGACTTGGGACGGAACTTCAAACGGGTTTTGCTGGCCTCTGAACTTGGAGGCAATCTTGGCCATGTGGGGCCCCTCAGGCGCATTGCCGGTGAGGCCGCAACGCTTGGCCTCAACCCAGTTCTGGCAGTTCCTGATCTTGAGACTGCCTTTACGTTTGCTCTTGATGTCCCGGTCCTTCAGTCCCCGCGCTGGCCTGCCTTTATCTATGAGGGCGCCATTGCCGGGGACGAGAGCTTCCTCGACGTACTGACATTCTGTGGTTTTGCCGCACCCAACCACCTTTCAAGTGTCATGCGCGGCTGGAAAAGCCTGATCGACCTTGTGAAGCCTGACCTCGTGGTAGCTGATCACGCCCCCGCCCTTGCCTATCTTGCCGAAGCACTCGCCCTGCCCATTGTTCATCACGGCACCGGATTTACCCTGCCAGCCATTGTAAACGGCAGGTTTCAACCACTGAGGTCAAACAGCAGCCCACTGGTGCCAGAACGGCGGCTGCTAGGCCAGGTGCAACAGGCCCTGCAGGACCTGAAATTGCCTGTACCGGACCGCCTGGCATCAGCTTTTGAACGCGGCACAAGGCTGGTCAACACGGTGCCAGAGCTTGATCCCTACGCGGCAACGCGTCGCGAACCTTGTGTACTCCCGGCCGAAGACCTTCCTCCGGCGATCCCCATTCCCGAGCACATTTCAATCTTCGGATATTTCGATGGCGCGGCACCCGACCTTGCGGCGGTGTTGCAGTCACTGGCCGAGTCTGGCCAGGCCTTGAACCTTTACATTCGCAATGGCTCTGCATTTCTCAAACAATTCATGACCCTGCGCGGCCACAAGGTTTTTGAGGAGCCGCCATCCCTGTCGGAGCTGTTGCCATCGGTCTCCCACGTGATTTCACACGGCGGCAGCTTCACGGCGCATGCCTGCCTCTTTGCCGGACGGCCACATTTGATTTGGCCATTGCATGACGAAGCACGCCTCAACCTTGCCATGCTGTCGCGGCTTGGATGCGCCAAGCCCCTGCCGCTCGGCACCAACATGGCGGCCAAAGACGAGTTTCTTGCCTTGCTTTCAAATCACGATTTGCTGCAGGCGGCCTGGCAAATGCCGGAAGTCCTCAAGACCCGCAACCAGCAAACATCACTGGCCATCGTCCGAAAAGTCTTCAAGGGAACCGCCGCTGCCGCGCGGCAGTGAATCCCGCTTTGCATCCCGAAAAATAGGCAAGGTGCAATGCGGTTCCAAGCACCGTACTGGCCAAGGCAGAGAACATTCCAAATTTGTTTTTCCGCAAAGCCCGCCAGTTTCTGGCCCATGAATGGCCAATTTCCGTCAGCAACCTTCCCTGGACCAACCAGCGATGATCATCCAGCCCCTTGGGTGCATAGGGTGAAAGCAGGAACTGGCCGTTGCCAAAACCATAACGCCAATAGCGCCGCAAGTTCCGGCGCAACCCGTCGCCGACATCGTGCGCGACAACCAACATCTCGTCCAGCATCACGCGAAAGCCCCCGAGTTGCAGCCGTGCCGAAAGTTCGGTGTCTTCTCCGGCACCGGCAAAATCTTCAGGTTCAAAAAAGCCGCCAAGCTGCATGAGGCAATCCCTGCGGATGGCCAGATTTGCCGTGACGAAAAGCACTTCGCGCCCAATGTGGCGCGGCCTGGGAAAAAATCCAAGAAAGGCCTGGGCCCGGCTCAGCGCCGTCGGGCGCTTCGGATGCAACGGCAAAGTGGTTCCGCATAGTGCATCAACCTCAGGATGGGCAATGAGGCGTGCTTCAATCCAATCGAGCCAGCTGGATGGCGGCACGCAATCATCGTCGATGAACACAATGAACTCGCCCTTGACCAAACGGGCGGCGGCGTTTCGTGCGCCCGGAATGCCACGGTTCACGGCAAGAACTTCATAAGTCAGGTGTTTGGCATGGGGGTCGACGACCCGGGCATAGTCATCATTGTGACTGCCGTCGTTGACGATAATCAACTCCCGTGAAGGCTGTTCCTCGACGAGCGCAACCAAAGACCTGAGAAGCCGGGCGAGGCCTTCAGGCCGCCCGTGGGTAATCACACAAACCGAGAGATCCACCCGTTCACGGGCCTGCGTTTGACAATCAAGGCCAAACTGCCCTTGGTGCCAGTCCTGCACGCGGGTTGGGTTGGACGCACGGCAAGTATCGAACTTGCGAATTTGCGCACGCCTTTTCGCGCTCTCGGCCGTGGCACGTGTGGTTGATACATTGTCGCCCGTATTGACGACATAAATGACGCCGGGAAAAGGAATTTCGGCGGGCGATTTGCCTTCCGCGTGTAACGCCCTTTCAAATCCGAAATGACCTTCGGCGAAAAGTCTTTGGTATCTGGTCCCGCTTTTCGATGGGCCCTTGCCGACAT
>JANNFZ010000241.1:0-2175 GCA_031380375.1 Hyphomicrobiales bacterium | reverse complement strand
AACAACAGCTTCCTTCATTTGAACCGGATGGACAACCTATTGAAAAGCCACATCTAGAGCAACTTTTCTCTCTCAAATCGTTCCGATTTGATCGTTCGTTGCGCTAAAGCGTCGGATGTTCAATTGAGTCCAAATTTCCTCCATGGGCGGGTTTAACCCGCCCACCCAGACTCGCAGAAAAGATGGTTCGGCGGGTCAAGCCCGCCGATGGAGTAATGGAGAGAGACGACCTCAATTGACCATCCATCGCTCCCGAGGTTTTGAACCCCATTGCGTCGGGTTTTGCCGATATTGCCGCAATGTTTCAGTCTTGTAAGTGATGAATTTTCGGACCAACCTTTGAGCATTGCCTGAAGCCGAATTGGCCGGACAGCAAATGAAGTGAGGCGCGCCATGAATGACCAGGTTCAGCAGCAGACTGACGACGCTTTGCGTAACGATCTGATTGCCACTGTCAACCGCCTCGGAAAGCGCTTTGCCGAACGCGCTGCAGCAACTGACGACAATGACAGTTTCGTTGCCGAGAACTATGCCGAGCTCAAGGCATCGGGGCTGGTCGAGGCCGGGGTGCCCAGGGAACTTGGCGGCGGCGGGGCAAGCATTGATGAACTTTCAGAAATGCTCCGCACACTGGCTCACTACTGCAGCTCGACGGCCCTTGCGTTCTCGATGCACACCCATAATGTTGCAAACCTCGCGTGGCGCTGGAAACACCAGAAAGCCACTGCCGTGGAACCGCTGCTAAAAAGAATTGCCGCCGAGCACATCGTGCTTGTGTCGAGCGGTGGTTCAGACTGGATTGCAGGCTCGGGGAAGGCCGAGAAAGTCGAAGGTGGCTACCGCATCAAAGCCCGCAAGGTGTTCGCGTCCGGTTGTCCGGCTGGCGATGTTCTGATGGCGGGTGCAGTGCTTGATGACGGGGCCAATGGACCGATGGTCCTGCATTTTGGCATTCCGATGACATCGCCTCATGTGCGCATTGATCCCGTTTGGCGCACGCTCGGCATGCGCAGCACCGGATCCCATGATGTGTTGATTGACGGCCATGTGGTGCCGGAAGCCGCGATCTCCTTCAGCCGCCGGGCGGGTGAATGGCATCCGATTTTTGAGATCATTGCGGTCATCTCCGTTCCCCTGATCTACGCGGTCTATATCGGCGTTGCCGAGAGTGCCTGCGAAATTGCCATTGGCCTTGCCAAAAAACGCCGGTCTGACCGGCATGTGTTGCAACTTGTCGGGCGCATGCAGACCGAACTTTGTGGGGCGCACATTGGCCACCGCCATATGCTGGATGTGGCCCGGCGCAACCAACCCTCGGCGGCAGCAGTGAACGACGTGATGATGGGCAGGCAACTGGTGTCGCAACACGCCATCCACGCGGTGGAACTCGCACTTGAAGCAGCGGGGGGTGCGGGTTTTTACCGCGCACAAGGACTCGAGCGTCGGTTCCGCGACATCCAGGCAGCCCGTTATCATCCGATGCAGGCAGGTCCCCTCGCCGAATTTGCCGGTGCCACGGCGCTTGGTCTGCCGACGGAAAAGATATTTTAGGGCATGTCAATGTTTGATGATCTCAAGGGTAAAGTTGTCGTCATAACCGGCGGCGTGACCGGCATTGGCGGGGCTGCTTCGCTCGGTTTTGCGGCGGCGGGTTGCAAGGTCGTGGCGCAATATTTTGGCGGTGGCGAGGAACTCAAAGCCATCGAAGCCGCCGGCATTAAAACCTTGCGCCTTGACCTGACCGAACCCGCAGCACCCGCCGCACTCATCGATGCCACGCTGCAAGCCCATGGCCGCATTGATGTGCTGGTCAACAATGCCGGAAGCCTTGTGGCCCGCACCGGCCTTTTGGATCTTGATGATGAATTCATCGACAAGGTGTTTGATTTGAATTGCCGCCAGCTCATTCATTGCTGCCGCCTCGCAACCGTTCCCATGAAGGCACAGAAATCCGGTGCCATTATCAATGTGACGTCGATTGCCGCCCGCCAGGGATCAAGCCCCGGCGGCAGCGTCTATGCCGGGGCCAAGGGTTTCGTCTCATCCTTCACCAAGACCATCGCCAGGGAACTGGTGGAGCACGGCATCAGGGTCAATGCCGTGTCGCCGGGCACCATCCACACGGCATTCCACGATCGTTTCTCGACTGCAGAAATGCGCGCCGCTGTCGCCAGG
>JANNFZ010000201.1:0-2741 GCA_031380375.1 Hyphomicrobiales bacterium | reverse complement strand
ATGCCGAACTGGATGATCGTGCCTGTGCACATCATGCAAGGCGAGAGCGACGTATAAAGCGTCGTGTCACGATAGGTCTTTTGGCGGCCTGCCTTTCGCAGCGCGTCCATTTCGCCATGCGCAATCGGATCGCCGCCCTGCACGCGCTGGTTTCGCCCTTGCGAAACGATTTGGCCGCCCCGCGCCAGCACCGAGCCAATGGGGCAGCCACCTTCGTCAAATCCGGCCTTGGCCTCGTCATAGGCAACGCGCAACAGCCGCTTGTCGGTTTCATTCATCATGGTAGTCCCCTGAAAATACCTGTGGAGAAGCGGAAGTTTGACCATGTGGACAAGAAAATCAACGGGTGTATTGTCGTCGACGAGCGGAGCCCAAGCCCCCGCCAGGAGAGACGTCCATGACATCCAAAATGACATCGAACATTTTCCGAATTTCCCGCCGTGATGCCTTGAAATTGTCAGCCGCCGCAGCGACCATGCCCTTGTTTGGGGCAGGTGCCGCCCGTGCTGCCGGCCCGATCAAGACCGCCGCCATCTACACCGTCCCTGTCGAGCAACAGTGGGTGAGCCGCATCCACAAGGCTGCCACCATTGCCAAGGACCGTGGCGACATCGAGTATGTCTTCTCGGAAAAGGTTTCGAACACCGACTATGAGCGCGTGATGCGCGAGTATTGCGAGGCCGGCCATCAATTGATCGTCGGTGAGGCCTTCGCCGTGGAAGATGCCGCCCGCGCCGTGGCCAAGGATTATCCCGACCGGGCTTTCCTCATTGGCTCGAGCTTCAAGCCAGATGCCGCCGCCAACCCCAACTTCTCGGTGTTCGACAACTATATCCAGGATGCGTCTTACCTTGCAGGCCTCGTGGCCGGTGCCATGACCAAATCCGGCAATATCGGCATGGTCGGCGGCTATCCCATTCCCGAGGTGAACCGCTTGATGAATGCCTTTATGGCAGGTGTTCGTGAAAGCCGCCAGGACGCCAAATTCCAGGTGGCCTTTATCGGCTCATGGTTTGATCCGCCGAAAGCCAAGGAAACCGCGCTGGCCCAAATCGACGCCGGTGCCGACCTTCTTTATGCTGAACGCTTTGGCGTTTCCGACGCTGCCAAGGAGAAGGGCATTCTGGCCGTCGGCAATGTCATCGACACGCAGGCCGATTACCCCGACACCGTGGTCGCCTCCGCACTCTGGCATTTTGAACCAACACTTGATGCAGCGATTTCCGCCATCAATGCCGGTGCCTTCAAGGCCGATGACTATGGCCAGTATTCGTTCATGAAGGCGGGTGGCTGCTCGCTTGCACCGCTTGGCACTTTTGCGGAGAAAATTCCCGCCGACGTGAAAGCCAAGGTGGCCGAAAAGGAAGCGGCCATCAAGGCGGGCACCTTTGCTGCTGCCATCGACGACAACGAACCCAAGTCGTCATAGCCGATGCAACAGGCAGACGCCGGCGGGCCGCAGACTGTTCTGCAACTCGCCGGCATCACCAAACGCTTTGGCGCGCTCGTTGCCAATGACCGGATTTCGCTTGCTTTGAAACGCGGCGAAGTCGTGGGGTTGCTTGGCGAAAATGGTGCCGGCAAGACCACGCTGATGAACATCCTGTTCGGCCATTATGTCGCCGATGAAGGCACGTTTGAAGTGCACGGGCGGCCCTTGGCTGCTGGTTCGCCTGCCGCCGCGATCACTGCCGGCATTGGCATGGTGCACCAGCATTTCACGCTGGCCGACAACCTCTCGGTTCTCGACAACATCATTCTTGGCACCGAATCGCTGTTTCGCCTGTCATCGCGGCGCGCCAAGGCAAGAACGCGCATCGCCAGCCTTGCAAAGACTTTTGGCCTCGCGGTCGATACCGAGGCCATCGTGTCGACGCTTTCGGTCGGCGAGCGCCAGCGTGTGGAAATCCTGAAGGCCTTGTATCGTGAAGCGCGTATCCTGATCCTCGATGAACCAACAGCGGTTTTGGCGCCGCAGGAAAGCGCCTCGCTTTTCGAGACCTTGAAACTCTTTGCCCGCCAGGGCCTGTCGATCATTTTTATTTCCCACAAGCTGGGCGAGGTGCTGTCGGCGTGCAGCCGCGTTGCGGTGCTGCGGGGCGGCAAGCTGGTGGCAGAGCGCGACGTAGGCAATGCCACGCGTGCCGATCTCGCCGAACTCATGGTCGGCCGTGTCATCGCACCGGCCCGTGCCGAACCGCAGGAAGCAGGTGAATGCCTGTTGCAACTGGATCGCCTGTCAGCACGGCGAGGATCGCTCGCCCTCAACAATGTTTCGTTGCACCTTCATGCCGGAACCATCACTGGCGTTGCCGGTGTCTCAGGCAATGGCCAAAATCTTCTTGCCGATCTTGTGTCAGGGTTGGTCACACCTTCGTCGGGCACATTCACACTGCGCGGCAAAAAAATCACAAGGCCCGGCCCCCGCGCCATGGTGGCCGAAGGCATTGCCCGCATTCCGGAAGACCGCCACAGCGAGGGCCTGATCGGCGACATGAGTGTCACGGAAAACGTCATCTCGGAATCTTACCGCAGCAAACGGTTTTCAATTCTCGGGTTGATTGAGTGGGGCAAGGCCCGCGACTTTGCCCAAGGCATCATCAAAAGCTACGATGTGAAATGCTCATCCCCCCAGGCGAGCGTGCGGCTGCTTTCCGGCGGCAACATGCAGAAACTCATTCTCGGACGCGTCATGGCCAATGAACCTGTGATCGTTCTTGCCAATCAACCGAGTCGGGGCC
>JANNFZ010000192.1:0-9625 GCA_031380375.1 Hyphomicrobiales bacterium | reverse complement strand
CTCGACGAGGCCCAGAACACCACGCCGCAGCAAATGAAAATGTTTCTGACCCGCCTCGGCGAGGGCAGCCGCATGGTGGTGACGGGCGATCCCACGCAGGTTGACCTGCCCAACAACCAGATGTCGGGACTTGCCGACGCGCTTGAAGTCTTGAAGACCGTCAAGGGTGCCGCGCAAATCCATTTCACCCAAAGTGACATCGTGCGCCATCAATTGGTGGGCCGCATCGTCGGGGCCTATGAGAAAGCGGCCAAGAAGTCCCGTCCGGTGAAATGACCGTCGCCATCGAGATTGAACACGAGGGCTGGCGCGACATCGCAGGTTTTGATGTGCTGGCCTTGCGCGCCGCAGCACTTGCAACGGACGAAATTCCGGGCGAGATCGTGCTGGTTCTCGCCGGCGACGCGGAAGTGCAAATCCTGAACCGCGAATGGCGCGGCCATGACAAGCCCACCAATGTTCTTGCATTTCCCGCCAATCCCGACATGCCAATGCCCGACAGCGGCGAGCCGCTGCTCGGTGATGTAATAGTTGCATATGAAACCGCTGCCCGCGAAGCAGCCTTGCAATCGAAGTCCGTGGCCGACCATGCCACCCATCTCATCGTCCATGGCATCTTGCATCTTTTGGGCTATGATCACGACACGGAGCCCGAAGCCGAAGCCATGGAAGCCCGCGAGCGGGCCATCCTTGCCAGCCTCGGCATTAAAGACCCTTACGAGATATGAGCAGCGAAAAACCTTTCGAATCAAAACCCGGCATCCTGCAGAAACTGCGCCGCCGCTTTTCACGCACCGTCAATCTGCGCCAGAGCCTGGAAACAGTCATTGAGAGCCATGCCCAGGACACGGGCGGCGTGGCCATGGCCGATGATGCCCGCTCGATGCTGGGCAATCTGCTGGGCTTTTCCAAACTCCGTGTCGATGACCTCATGGTGCCTCGGGCCGACATAACAGCACTTGAGGAAACCGCCACCATGCGCGAACTCCTGACGCTCTTCACCGAGGCCCATCATTCCCGCATTCCAATCTACCGGGAAACACTTGATGATGTCACGGGCATGATCCACGTGAAAGATTACCTCGGTTGGCTCGCCAGCAAGGGCAAAGGGAAAAAAGTGAAGGGCACGACGCAAGGCCTCGCTCTCGCGGCCGAGGAACTGTCAATCACACTCAAATCCGCGACTGGCTTGCACCGCGATGTACTCTATGTACCGCCCTCCATGCCGGCGTCGGATCTTCTGGTGAAAATGAAAACCTCGCACATCCATCTTGCCGTGGTGGTGGATGAATATGGCGGCACCGACGGGCTTTTGTCTTTCGAGGACCTGGTGGAAGCGATTGTCGGCGACATTGCCGATGAGCATGACGATGATGAGGAAACCGACCTTATCCGCAAGCAGTCGGACAATGTCTATGTGGCCGACGCCCGCATCAGCATTTCGACGCTTGACCAGATGTTCCATGTCGATCTTCTGAGCGAAGACCAGGAAGATGAAGCCGATACGCTGGGAGGTCTGGTTTTTGAAATGCGGGGCCGTGTACCGCCGCGCGGTGAAATCATCAAACACCCATCGGGCCTTGAATTCGAGATCATGGAAACCGATCCGCGCCGCGTCAAGAAAGTGCGCATTCACGTGAAACTGCCGGAACCGGCAGCTGAGGATGCCGCGAAGAAATTCGAGGATCTAAAGTAGCCCGAACTTTTCCGCGAGGGCTTTCAGGTTCACTTCGGGCCTTGCACCCACATGCGAAATCACTTCGGCCGCTGCCAGCCCGCCAAGTTCCGCACAACGGCGCAGCGGCAATTCGCGGGTCAAGCCAAACAGAAAACCCGCCGCATAAAGATCACCCGCACCCGTCACATCGACCACTTTGGAAACAGCGTGGGCCGGAACTTCAATTGTTTCCCGCCCGCGTACAACGACGCTGCCTTTTTCCGAACGGGTCAGCACCGCAATGGCGCAATCCCCACGGATCGCTTCCAGGGAGCCTTTGAAATTCTGCGTCTGGTAGAGCGTTTTGATCTCAGCTTCATTGGCAAAAACGATGTCGATCTTGCCACGGATGAGCGCCATGAAATCATCCCGGTGCCGCTCGACGCAAAACGAATCCGACAGCGTGATGGAAGTTAGTCGGTTGGCACCGCGTGCCATGTCGGCGGCAGCCCGGAAGGCTTCTTTTGCCTCGGGCCGGTCATAGAGATAGCCTTCCATATAGGTGACACGCGAGTCGCGGACGACTGTTGCATCAATATCCGCTGTTGTCAGGTTCACGCAGGCACCGAGATAGGTGTTCATGGTGCGCTCGCTGTCGGGTGTCACCAGAATGAAGGACCGGGCCGTTGCCGGGCCGTCGATGGCCGCCGCTGTTTTAAAATGCACACCCTGCGCCGCCATGTCGTGGGCATAGATGCCACCAAGCTGGTCCAACTTCACCTTGCCGAAATAGGCAGCCTTGCCGCCGAAGGAAGCAACCCCCGCCGCCGTGTTGCCAGCCGAACCTCCTGATATTTCGAGCGCCGGACCCATATGGCCATAGAGTTCTTCGGCGCGTGCCTCGTCGATCAGGTTCATCGAACCCTTGACGAGTTTCTCCCGGGCGATGAATCCATCGTCAACCCTGGCAATGACATCGACGATGGCATTGCCGATGGTGAGGACATCAAATTGTGGTTCGCTCATGGTTCTCGCTTTCTTGTTGGGTGAGCTAGCCGAGGAGACTTGCGCAAACAAGGGGAAGTCCCTACTTCACCCCGTCATGGTGAAAGCCGCATTCATGGCTCTGTCGGATTGTCTGGCCCCCGGGCTTCGGGCGGTGCTGTGGCGCGCATTGGCGCTGTCACTTGCGCTCTTCATCGGGTTGTTCGCGGGCCTCCAGTTTCTCTTCCGCATCCTCACCTTCGTGCCGTGGCCCTGGCTTGAAACATTGATCGAAGTGGGTGCGAGCTTGGGCCTCCTTGCCGCATTCTTTTTTCTAATGGCCCCGGTCACTGCACTGTTTGCGGGGTTATTCCTTGATGGTGTGGCTGAAAAGATTGAAGCCCGGCATTTTCCGCCCGAAAAGCGGGGCAGGGCACTTGCAACACTTCCAGCGTTGCGTGTCGGGTTGCAATTCGGTTTGCTGGTTCTGGTGATCAATCTGCTCGCCCTGCCGCTGGTCTTCACAGGTGTTGGCGCAATCGTCCTTTTCACCCTCAACGCCTATCTGATCAGCCGGGAATATTTCGAGATGGTTGCCATGCGTCACATGCCGGTCGAAGAAGCGAAGGCTTTGCGCAAGCACCATGGCCTTCAGGTGTTCGTGGCCGGCTTTCTGCCAGCCTTCATGACGCTGGTGCCAATCCTCAACCTCGCGGTGCCAATTTTTGCCACGTCCTATTTCATCCACCTTCTCGCTCAGCTGCAGAAGTCTTGAGCGGGTAAGGGCAGAGATCGGCAATCGGACAGCGCCAGCATTCTGGTTTCCGTGCTTTGCAGATATAGCGGCCATGCAGGATGAGCCAGTGATGGGCATGACGCAGATATTCCGCAGGCACCGCCCTCATCAGCTTCCGCTCCACCTCCAGCACATCCTTGCCGGGCGCCAGTCCCAACCTGTTGCCCAGCCGGAACAAATGCGTGTCAACGGCAATGGTCGCTTCGCCAAAAACCTGGTTGAGCACCACATTGGCGGTTTTGCGGCCCACCCCCGGCAGAGCCTCGAGTGCTTCCCGGTCATGCGGCACATTTGAGCCGTGGCGTTCGATCAATAGACGAGACAGGGCCACCACGTTTTTCGCCTTGCCGCGAAAGAGCCCGATGGTCTTGATGTGTTCGCTGACGGCGGCTTCACCAAGCGCCAGCATTTTCTCCGGCGTGTCGGCGATCTCGAAAAGGCTGCGTGTCGCCCGATTGACACCTTCGTCCGTGGCCTGTGCCGACAGCACCACCGCTACCAGAAACGTAAAGGCATTGACCGAATGAAGCTCACCCCTGGGTTCCGGGTTGAGGTTGCGAAACCTCGAAAACATCGCCCCGATTTCGGTGGGCTTCAGGCGGCGGGATTTTTGTGCGGGCATGCAACACTCTTCTTGCGTAATTTGTGCCCATGGGCAATCGGCAATCCGGCCCGTGATCTCCTCATTGTTTCCTTGTGATCTGTTTTCGGGTGGTTTTGCGTGTTCTTCCGGCTTAGTTTTGCACCATGACACATGATCACCCCTCGCAACTCGAAGACTACGCCAAGGTCCGTGACCTTCTCGCCTTCCTCACGGAAAACTGGCGTGACCAACCTTCACTGGAGGTCTTGGCCTCTCGTGTACATCTCTCGGGCGAAGGCGTGCAGCGCCTGTTCACCCGCTGGGCCGGCATCACCCCCAAGACCTTCCTGCAAGCCATCACACTCGATCACGCCCGCGCCATGCTGAAAGACAGTGCCAGCATTCTTGACACGGCCCTTGATGTGGGCTTGTCGGGGCCAGGCCGTCTGCATGATCTCTTCGTCACCCATGAAGGCATGTCACCGGGGCAGTGGAAATTGACAGGCCAAGGCCTCGCCATTTTCTATGGCTTCCACCCCTCTCCTTTCGGCATCGCCCTCGTGATGCTGACGGAATTCGGCCTCTGCGGCCTGGCTTTTGCTGATCCGGGCGAGGAAGCCAAAGCCCTCGCCGACATGACGTCGCGCTGGCCCAATGCGAAATTCACCGAGGATTCAGCCCGCACAGCACCCGTGGCAGCGCAATTGTTTGCCGCCTCGCGTTGGCAGCACAATCAGCCCTTGCGCATTACCTTCATCGGCAGTGATTTTGAAATCCGGGTCTGGGAAACGCTTTTGAAAATCCCCGTCGGCAAGGCCGCGACCTATGGTGATATTGCCGGTGCCATCGGCAAACCGAAAGCCGCGCGCGCCGTCGGTGCGGCGGTTGGCAAAAATCCCCTGAGTTTCGTCGTCCCCTGCCACCGGGTCCTTGGCAAGTCCGGCGACATGACGGGCTACCACTGGGGTCTCCCCCGCAAGCGCGCCATTCTCGGATGGGAGACGGGGCAGCTTGCGTCTTGATCAGGCCGCCAGCACTTCAATGCTGGCCGGTGTTGAATTCGCTCTCAGGCGATAGACAACGGGAATGCCGGTGTCGAGTTCGCGCTTCAGGATTTGTTCCGGCGTCAGGCCTTCGATGGCCATGATGAGCGAGCGCAGCGAATTGCCATGGGCCGCCACCAGCACCGACTTCCCGTCAAGCACCTGGGGCTGGATCTTGTGGACATAATAAGGCAGCGAGCGGGCCAGCGTGTCTTTCAGGCTTTCACCGCCAGGTGGCGGCACATCGTAAGAGCGCCGCCACACATGCACTTGTTCTTCGCCCCATTTCTTGCGGGCGTCATCCTTGTTGAGGCCGGTCAACTCGCCATAGTCACGCTCGTTCAGGGCCTGGTCGCGGGTCTCGGGCAATCCGGTCTGCCCCAGTTCATCGAGCATGAGTTGCAGCGTGTTCTGTGCCCGCTTCAGAGCACTGGTGAATGTCACATCAAATTTCAGGCCCCTGGCTTTCAGGCGCTGGCCTGCGGCACGCGCTTCAGCCACGCCCTTGTCGGTGAGGCCTGGGTCTTTCCAGCCCGTGAACAGGTTTTTCAAATTCCATTCGCTTTGCCCGTGTCGCACCAGCACCAAAATTCCACTCATCGTCACTCCAGACCCAGAACATCCATCATTGAATAAAGCCCGGGTTTTTTGCCCTTGGCCCACACCGCAGCCTTCACCGCGCCGCGCGCAAACAATTCCCGCGATTCCGCGACATGGCGCAATTCCAGCCGCTCGCCGGAACCTGCAAACAGCACCGTATGGTCACCGACCACGGTGCCGCCGCGCAAGCTGGCAAAGCCGATGTCACCAGATTTGCGTGCCCCTGTGTGGCCATCGCGCACCCGCACCGATTTTTCCTTCAGCGATGTCTCTCGTCCCTCTGCTGCCGCCTTGCCCAACAGAAGTGCTGTTCCCGAAGGCGCATCCACTTTCATGCGGTGGTGCATTTCAAGAATTTCAATGTCGAAATCTTCGCCAAGCGTTTTGGCTGCGCGCTTGACCAGCGCCGCAAGCAAATTGACGCCAAGCGAATAATTTCCGGACTTCACAATTGTTGCTGCCTTTGCGGCCGATGCAATGATGTCATCTCCAGCACTGTCGATGCCCGTGGTACCGATGATATGGATCTTGCGTTGCGCCGATGTTTCTTTCACCAGCGCAAGCGTTGCCGCCGGCACCGTGAAATCAATGATGCCATCGACGCCTGCAATGACCGAAGCGGCATCGGCACTGATAGTGACGCCAAGCTTTCCAACACCGATGAATTCGCCAAAGTCGGCACCAAGGTGTTGTGATGATGGGGCCTCAAGTCCGCCTGCCAGCGTGCAGCCGTCCGTGCCATGAACGATACGGGCAAGTTCCCGGCCCATGCGGCCCGCCGCTCCGGCAATGGCAAGTCTCAATGTCATGGGCCAGCGCATAGCGCATCGGACGGGCAAATGAAATCATTTGCGAAGTGAAAGATGCGCCAAATTCAATATGCAGAACATATTTTGCAGAACTTGAAGGCTCTTATCGCGAGGCTGACAAGGCAGCGTTTTCGACGCGGATGCGCCACGCCAGCATGGCGAGATTGAGAAGCCCGAAAACAATTGCCAAGCCGTTGAGCCCGAGCGCCAGCGGCAGCACAGGCATTTCCAGCGCCACCAGAACATAATTGGGATGGCGCAGAAACCGGTAGGGGCCCCTTGCCACCAATTGTTCTCCCGGCACTGTCAGAATGCGCGTTGTCCAGCGGCGGCCAAGGGTGAGGAGTATCCAAAGCCGGAAGAGCTGCAACAGGCCGTAGAGCGCCGCAAAGGGCCAGATCACGGCGGCTCCAAACCCAAACCACCACAATCCCGCAAGCCAGCTGCCGTGCAACACCACCATGACGGGGTAGTGGGACGCTCCCGTTTCGACCGCACCTTGTGCCAATAGCGCGCGCGTATTTTGGCGCGCCAACACCAGCTCCGCCAGTCGTTGCGCTGTCACAAACGCAAGCAGCAGAAAACTCGCCGTCATCAATCCACCAGGGTCAGGAAACTGGCGGTAAACCCGGGCCCCAGCGAGCCGACAAAGCGCCGCCCCACTGGCCCCCGTGCCAGGGCTTTTTGCAAAACAAACAGCACCGTGGGGGCCGACATGTTGCCATAGCCGTTCAAAATCTCGCGCTCATCGGTCAATTGGCCCTGTTCCAGTTCAAACGCCGATTCAAGCGCCTGGACGACCTTGCTGCCGCCGGGGTGGAATGAAAAGGCATTAACGTCGGAATGACCGAATTTCGACCGCGCCATGAATTGGTTTGCCGCAGGGCGCAGATCATTGAGCACCAGATCGGGAATGCTGCGGTCGAAGATGGCGCCAAAGCCTTCATCATCGACCCGCCAGCCCATGACATTGATGGTGTTTGGCCAGGTGTGCTGACCCGTATGTTCGACGGCCGGACCCTTGGCTTCTGCTGACAGCACAAGTGCAGCAGCCCCATCGCCAAACAGCGCTGTCGCCACGATATTGGATTTGGTCATTTCGTCAGGGCGAAAGGCCAGCGTGCAGAGCTCGATGACCACCAGCAGCACCTTGGGGTGCCGGGGCCCCGCCGCCAATTGCGCCGCCAACGCCAATCCGGTGACACCACCTGCACAGCCAAGGCCAAACACCGGCACCCGCATCACGTCATCACGGAAGCCCATGTCATGCAGCACATGCGATTCAATTGAAGGTGTGGCGATGCCCGTCGATGAAATCGTGACGATCACGTCAATTTCACTGGCTGCAACAGAAGCTTCGGCAAGCGCCTTCGCCGCCACGTCGCGGAACAGTTCCTTGGCCCCCGCGAGGAAGCGTTTGGTGCGCTCCGGCCAGCCGCTTTGCTGGTCAAACCAGTCGGTCGGGCACACGGAATAACGACGTGTTATGCCGGTATTGGTGAAAACCGGCAGCATGCGCTCGAACTCACTGCCAAAACGGGCGAAAATCCGCCCCGCCTGTTTCACGACATGGTCGGTATCAAGGACATGGGGCGGCACGGCCGTGGCAAGGCTTGCGATGCGGGCTGCGGGCACATGGGACATCTGGAACTCCAGCGACGTTTCCTTGGATATACGGGGAGAACCGGGTTTTGGCCCGCTGCTCCATTATTTTTCCCGGTCAGGCCCCAAACCCGTCCCAAAAAGCCTTGGCGCGGGCGAAGAAGCCTTCCGACTCTGGTGAATTGTTGCGGGCCTCGCGCTCGAACTCGGCCAGCAACTCACGCTGGCGGCGCGTCAGGTTGACAGGCGTTTCCACCGCCACCTGGATATACATGTCGCCATGCTGTGATGAGCGCAAAACCGGCATGCCCTTGCCCTTCAGGCGGAATTGCTTGCCGTTCTGCGCCCCTTCCGGAACGTTGACACGGGCCTTTTTGCCGTCAATTGTTGGCACTTCGATTTCGCCGCCGAGCGAAGCCGTGGACATGGAAATCGGCACCTTGCAGTAAAGATCAGCCCCGTCGCGCTGGAAAAACTCATGCGTCCGCACCGAAAGGAAAATATAGAGGTCGCCTGCAGGACCACCGCGCATGCCGGCCTCGCCTTCGCTGGCCAGGCGGATGCGCGTGCCGTCTTCCACGCCTACCGGAATATTGACCGAGAGAGTCCGTTCCTTGGTGACGCGGCCCTGGCCGCCGCAGACTGAGCAGGGATCAGCGATTACCTGGCCCCGGCCCTGGCAAGTGGGGCAGGCCCGCTCCACTGTGAAGAAACCGGATTGCGAACGCACCGCACCGGCACCATTGCAAGTGCCGCAGGTTTTGGGCGTAGTACCGGGCTTGGCACCTGAACCTTTGCAGGTATCGCAGGAAACCGACGACGGCACGCGGACTTGTGCCGTTTTTCCGGCATAGGCTTCCGTCAGGTTGATTTCGAGATTGTAACGGAGATCAGAGCCTCGCTGTGCCGCTCCACCGCCGCGTCCCCGTTGACGGCCACCGCCGCCCCGCGCCCCACCCATGAAATCACCAAACAAGTCCTCGAAGATGTCGGACATCGAGGAGTTGAATTCCGGTCCGAAGCCTGCACCACCGGGCCTTCCGGCACCACCACCTTCAAAGGCCTGATGGCCGAAGCGGTCATAGGCCGCCTTCTTTTGCGGATCCTTCAGGATGTCATAGGCTTCGTTCAGTTCCTTGAACTTCGCGTCGGTTTCCTTTGACCCATGGTTGGCGTCGGGGTGCAGCTTCTTGGCCAGATTGCGATAAGCAGTCTTCAGCGCCTTTTCATCGGCACCTTTCTGCACTCCCAACACTTCATAGAAATCGCGCTTGGCCATGGTAATGTTTTTCTTGCCGCTTGGCCCTCATCCGCCCGTTGGGCACCTTCTCCCATGCCATGCGGCACGGGAGAAGGCGAATATCACAGCCCTCTCCCGTTGCGTAGCGATTGGAGAGGGCGGCCGAAGGCCGGGAGAGGGCACTTTGCCAAGTCCCTATGACTTCTTCTTGTCGTCGTCGTTTTTCACTTCCTCGAATTCGGCATCGAGGATGTCATCGAACTCGTCACGCGGCGGGTTGTCATCATCCGGATCAGAATCGCGCGCCCCCT
>JANNFZ010000166.1:0-3202 GCA_031380375.1 Hyphomicrobiales bacterium | reverse complement strand
GGCACTTTTGCTGAATTTGAAAAACTGAGTGGCGGCAAGCTTGGACCGCAACTCATCGTCGATGCGCTGTTTGGTGCAGGGCTCAACCGCGACATGCCGGGCCAATACGTGGATGCCATCCACGGGGCCGGCGTGCCCGTGGCTGCAATCGACGTGCCATCGGGTCTCGATGGCCTGACGGGGCAGGTGCGCGGCGCTTGCGTGACGGCTGATCTCACGGTGACATTTTTCCGCAAGAAGCCTGCCCATGTGTTGCAGCCGGGGCGCAGGCTTTGTGGTGAGATTGTCGTCGCCGATATTGGCATGCCCGATGCAGTGACCGATATGATGCAAATCCGCATTCATGAGAACGCCGAACCGGTGCTTCCGGCCCTGGCTGTCGACACCCACAAGTTCCACCGGGGCCATGCGCTGGTCTGGTCCGGCCCGGAATTGAACACCGGGGCCGCAAGGCTTGCAGCACTTGCGGCGGCTCGTGTGGGCGCGGGGCTCACCAGCATTGCCGGTACGCGCACGGCACTTCTTGTGCATGCCCTTCATGTCACATCAATCATGCTGAAAGTTGCAGATACCCAGGATGATTTGGACCTGCACTTGCGCGATGGCCGCTTCACTGCGCTGTGCATCGGGCCGGCGGCGGGCGTCAACGAAGACTTGCGGCGGCGGGTCTTGCTGATGCTCACGACGGGAATCCCGACAGTGCTCGATGCTGATGCACTTCGGGCCTTTGCGCAGGAACCGGAGACCTTGTTCATGGCCATCCGCGCAAGGCCGGAACGGGACTGCATCATCACGCCACATGATGGGGAATTCATAGGTCTGTTCAGTGACTTGTCAGCAACAGCTACGGACAAGCTTGAGCGGGCCAGACTGGCCTCGGCGCGCAGCGGTGCCATTGTTGTGCTGAAAGGTTCGGACACCGTCATCGCCACGCCGGATGGAGCGCTTTGTGTGAACACCAATGCCCCGGCAAAACTGGCGACAGCTGGCAGCGGCGATGTGTTGGCAGGCATCATCACTGGGTTGCTGGCGCAAGGCATGGACGGGTTTGCGGCGGCATGTGCTGGCGTTTGGTTGCATGCTGATGCCGCGAACAGGATTGCCCGCCGGACCATCATGGCAGAGGATCTGATCGAACTTTTGGGTATGGATGGCGGTGCGTCAAAGCCGCAGCCATGAACAATCTGAAAGACCACCCGCTGATCCTGCTGCTGGCCACAGGACTGTTGCTCGGGCTCTATTTTCCGATCGGCAAGTTGGCCGCCAATGAGGGTGCCAATCCCTTGCTCTGGGCCATGGCCATTTCGCTGTTTCCCGCACTAGTCCTTGGTTTTTTCAATGCACGGCAACCGGACAAATGGCGGAACGGGTGGGGCTTTGCCGCAGTATCGGGGCTGGTGTCCTATGTGATCCCCAACGGCATCACCTTTGCCGCCATTCCCCATACCGGCGTTGGTTTGATGGCGTTGATGTATGCCTGTTCGCCCATCGTCACGGCTGCATTTTCCATGGCGTTCGGGGTGCGTCCGCCGACAGGGAAATTGTTGTTGGGTGTGGGGTTTGGTTTTGTGGGTGCAGCACTCATCGCCTTGTCGCGGGGCGGCGTTACGAGTGCCGAAGGATTTTGGGTGCCTATTGCTTTTCTCGTGCCGCTTTCACTGGGCGTTGGCAATGTCTATCGCACCGCTTTCTGGCCCAAGGACATGGCACCGGCGCGCATGGCGGTTCAAACGAACCTCGCTGCGGTCCCACCCTTGGCGGCTGTTCTGCTTGTGACGGCTGACACTTCCGTGTTTGGTGAAGCGCTTGGCCACCCCTGGCTTTTCCTTGCACAATTCGTCACTTCCACGGCAATGTTCACTTTCTTTTTCAGGCTGCAATGGGTCGGTGGTCCCACTTACCTGAGCCAGATTGGCTATGTCGCGGCGGCTTTCGGCCTTGCGGCAGGCGTGTTGGTATTTGGCGAGACCTATCCGCTGGTCGTTTGGGCAGGCGTTGCGACGATTGCGGCGGGCGTGGTGGTGTCAAACTGGCGGTGAGAAAGCCACGGTCTGCAATTCGCCAAAGAAATCAGACTTGCCCAGCGGCACGCCATTGTGGCGCAGCAAGGCGTAGGCGATGACGGCATGAAAGTGGATATCCGGAACGATCATCGTGGCGGCATAGTCAATTGCTGTCATGCCCTTTGTGTCATCGTTGAACAACGGCACGGTTTTACGCGCATGTCGTGAAAGCTGCTCGGGCGTAATGCTCCCCAGGTAATTTGCCGCCGTGTCGAGGCTTTGGCGCAGTTCGGGCCAACTCTCTTCGTCGTATCCGACACGGGGCGGGGCGACATCAGTGAAATGCCGGCCAAACTCGGCAGCGAGATAGCAGACATACTGGAGTTGCTGCAGCAGGCTGAACATGTCGGGATAAAGTTTTGCTTGCAGGTAGGTTTGGAGCGCCACGTTGTTCGCAGCGGCGTGGCGCTCAGCCTTGTCCATGATGTGGGCCGTATTGCGCAGCGTGTTCACCATCGAGACGACTGTCAGGCGGTGAAAATGGTCGTTCGCTGGTTCATCCGCCATGGGTCGTTCCCCTCAGCCGGCTTTGTACTCTACGACGGCGGGCCCGGAGACGGGGTCCGTTAAGCCTAGACCTCCGCCCAGGTCTTCCAGCATGTGCCGGAAACCGTCGAGCTGGGCAATCATCCCAGGCCTTGCGGCAACAATCGCGTCGATATTGTCCCATTTGCCAATGATGCAGTAGGTGCGGTCGCCGGTCTTGATAACGGCCCCGTCACGCATGCCCGGAAAAGATCCGATTTTCTTGTGGGCGTCGATGAAGGCCTGTTCCTGGCCTGCTTTCACTTTGAATCGCACGGAATTATAGGCTGTCATGGGTTCCTCCCAGTTTGTATTCCCCGAAAACCACTTGGGCGGCTTTCGTCTATCAACCAACAGCGGAATTTGCATGGCCTGAATAGCCGATTTTACCCGGAAAGTCCAACCCAGGCGCTCCTGTCGCATCGCGGACCATTTCCCGCTTTCATCGCCAAAAACCCTCTGCTATAGGCCAGCCGACCAAATCGCCCCTCGGCCTTTGGCCGCTCATAAGCGCGGGCGTGGTGAAATTGGCAGACACGCAGGATTTAGGTTCCTGTGGGGAAACCCGTGGGGGTTCAAGTCCCTCCGCCCGCACCATGCATGCGCAATTCCAA
>JANNFZ010000158.1:0-2235 GCA_031380375.1 Hyphomicrobiales bacterium | reverse complement strand
CCCGGTTTTCCGGCTGCTGATCAGCGGGATGCACAAGCTGACAATCCGCGCCTGCAAAATGCGTGATGTTTCAGCAAGGGAACCGTCAAGCAATCCGCGCAGATCTTTCGCGGCGGCCTTGCGCGCATCGGCAAGACGGGTGCGGGCCCGTTCCAGCCCTTGCGTTCGCAGCGACGAAATCGCCTTGTCGTTGAACCACAGGGCGCGCAACACCTGGGCCATGACTTTGGCATCAACGATTGAATTCACTTTTATGGGATCGTCGGTTGGCCGGTCCAGTTTTGGTTCTTGTGCCAGAACAGCCACCCCGAGGCCGTCCAGCCTTGCCAGCAGCGCGGGTGGCAAAGCAAGCGGTGCCGAAACCACCACGGCCCGGGCGCACGCCAGCGTGTTTTTGTCGTGGGCGAGTGCCCCGACATCGTCCCAGTGGGCGAGAAGCGGTATGTCTGGACAAAGCGTCTGCAGGACAGTCGCTTCCGCCTCCGTTTTGGTGACAACGAGCAGGCGGTCCCGCATTTGACCGTGAATTTGCTCCGACCGTTCCGGAATGACGATCAAGGGCAATGGTCGATCCGCCGCCGTCGCGCGCAGCTTGTCCGATGACGCTGGTTCAGGCGTGCGCGCAACGGCAATTTTGTGCCGGAGTGCTTCAGGAATATCCGGAACATCGCGAGCATGGGCGGCGGCGATCACGCAGCGGGCATTGGGGTCTTTGGCAATCAGCGCCAAGGCCTGCTTCATGCCTCCTTGCGGCAACAATCGCAGACCCGATGCGGCGTTGGCCTTGTCGCCCCAGCCGGGCTGCACCCGCGTGACTTTGAAACCATCAGCTGCCGCATCCTCGGCGAGTTCATCGGCAAAGCGCAGGGCATTGCTCCCCAGGCCAGGCATTGCATAGATAATCAGCGGACCGGGCTCGGGCGTCCGCGCTTCGGTCACATGAGCGGCATCTGCCGTTGCGTCCGCTTCATGGAACTCAAAAACCAGATAGCGTGCCGGCTTGCCCGTGGTTGTCCTGAGGTCATGGGACTTGCCAGAGTGATAGAAGACCACCGATCCAGGAAATTGCGTTTCGCCGTCACAGATGACTTCACCTTCAAGCACGACAATGGCCACATGGTAGGGATCGCTGTGCCTGTCATAGCCCGCCTCGGGCGCGATATCAGTGTAGTGAGCATGAAGATTGCGCAAGTAACTGGTTGCTTCATTAAAAACCACGGTACGGCGGAATGCGTGGGGTGGAACTTCGATGCGCGAAGGTAACCTAAAGCATTGTGACTTCGCCGAAACCTTATTGCCGGCAAGCTGGCCCGCCCATTTAAACATCGTATAGCGCAGCGGCGCTTCGCCGATATTGTGCAATGTATGATCTTGGAAGGCCGGAAAATACCAAAAGTCACCTGGCCCGAGGACGACTGACTTCGTTGCGCCATTTTTTCCCGGTTCAGATGATTCAATCCGGGCCTGCCCCGAAATAATGATCATCAATTCTTCTTCAAAGTGCCCTTCCGGGGGATGCGGCGGCTGCGGCCCCAGCAATTGCGAGGAATGGTTGTTGAACTTCGAAAGACGCCCCGCCTGTCCGAGGAAACCATTTTTCATCTGCCAGCCGGGTTCATCGGTGAACAAAGGCAGGTGAAAAACCGAGCGTGAGAGGACATTCTTCGGCATCGGCGGCTGTGCGATCCTGTTGACTTCCGAATCGGCATTCCCGGCAACCGCAATCACCTGTGGGCGCGGCTCGTCGAAAATCTCGACCGGCCACGTGAGTTTCTCGAAGTTGGGACGTTTGACCGGAACGTCGGCGCGCGCATATTGCAGCAGCAGGGCGTGGCGCGTGACCTCGGCACTTTTATTTTCAGAGCCGTGCCAAATCCGTCCGTCAAAAACAACGGCTTCGCCGTCCTGCGGTCGAAGCTCCACCACCCGCGTCGACGAATCAAATTCCCGCGCAATGCGCAAAACATCTTCGTCGCTCAGGTTTTCGCGCTTCAGCCCGCGGTCATGCAACGCCTTCTGCATGGGCATGCCAAAGCGATGCGATCCTGTGACGAATTTCAGACAGGTGCCAGCATGGCTGTTGTGAACACCGAGCCAGATCGATACGAAGCCACCTTCCGCACGAGAGGATTCAATGTCGGAATGCCAGTGATGCACTTGGCCGGGGACCCGCACGACGTTGGAGGCCCCCCACACAACGACATTTTCGCCAAGCGTCGGTGTCAGAAGGGATAT
>JANNFZ010000155.1:0-17999 GCA_031380375.1 Hyphomicrobiales bacterium | reverse complement strand
GTGGAATTGTTGTGTTGCCATTCCCGTGCTTCCGGCAATTCGTGGCGGGTGAGGCCGGTGTAGTAACTGCCATCGGCGCATTTCAGAATGTAGACCCAGGCGCTACTCATGAAGTGGCACCAGCAGTTTGTGACGCACCCTTCGAGGCTTTGCTGCGCAAAGCGCCTCAGGGTGAGGGACTCCTCTAACCTCTTCATGCTGAGGTGCGCGCGGCGTAGCGCAAGCCTCGAAGCATGGGCAGGGGTTAGAATTCATCTCCCTCGTGGCATGAGGTCATAAGGCGCTTTCCAGCCGGGGAGCGCCTTGATGTTGTCGAGCCACTTTATGACATTGGCAAACTGTCCAAGATCGAACGGCAGTTCGGCTCCATAGTAGAGATAACCGCAGAGCGAAAAATCCGCGATGGTCGGGCGCTGGCCCAGCACAAAGGCGCGGTTTGCAAGATGGCCATCGAGGACTTTCAGCGCGCCCAGTGCGCGGGCGCGCAGCCATTCCGTCAAATCGCTCTCCGGCTTCTTGGCGAGCGAGATGAGGAAACGAAGACTCGCGGTGGCGCTGGTGAGCTTGTGATTGTCGAACAAGGTCCAGCGCAGGATGTCGCGGCGCTCGTCATCGTTGGAAGGCCCAAACATTCCCGATACCCCGGCAAGGTAATCGAGGATGACCCCGGATTGTGTCAGTACCTTTTCGCCATGCACCAGCACGGGTACTTCGCCCATGGCGTTCACATTTTTCCGGAATGCATCGCCACGCGTTTCGCCGTTGAAGAAATCAACCCACACGGGTTGCCAGTCGAGGCCCGCACATTGCAGCATCAGAGCGCATTTATAGGCATTGCCGGATTCACCAAAGCAATAGAGTTTGTAAGGCGTCATGCATTTCCCCAATTGAGTTTTGGAATTCTGGCCTCAACGCACATCGAGCACACTTGTGCGGGCGCGCCGGACAACATCAGTTGCGAGCGATCCCTTGACCAGGCGCTGGACGCGGCTGTGGCCCTCATCGGTCACGACGATGACCCGGTAGAGAGAGCCGTTTTCCACGATCTCCTCAACGACATTGCCGACGGCGGTTTTGGTTGCCGCAATTTCAATCTTCATGGCCTTGAGCAGGGCTTTGGCATTGCTGACCGCTTCTTCGGCGGCGGGCAGGGCGGCGGCATCAGGTGCCACGGAAAAAAGTGTCACGGGCTGGTTCGTCATGGTTGCAAGCACGGAAGCCCGGCGCACCGCCTGCAATGAGCGCGAAGAACCATCGGTGCAGATAAAAAAGCCTTCGCGGTCGAGACTGTTGCGCGCGACGAGGACTGAGCAGGGAGCCACTGTTGTCACGGTCTGCACCACGCCTGCATCAAAGAAGGACATGAGCTCGCTGCGCCAGCGCGACGGTTCGCCAATCACCATGAGGTTGTAGGGGCCAAGCTCATATTGGTCGAGAATGCCGCCTGCCACATCGGGTGCGGTCTTCAGTTTCAGGACGATCGAGCGGCCATCGGTACTAGTGTATTCCACCTTGGTGTCGCCGGCGGCGTCACCCCAGGCATTTTCATGGGCGCCGGACATTTGCCAGGTGCTGGCATCAATGCCTTCTTCCTTCAAAACCTCGAGGGCATGTTTCAGGTATTTAACACCGGGCAGTTCAAAACCGGCATCGATCATGTTCTGCCGCGCCAGGCGCACCTGCAAGCCACCGGAATGCAGGCCCTGGTCGATGGGGCGGACATAAAGCACGATGATGTCGCAATTTTCCGACGCAGCGAGACGGGCGGCAAAACGCACGCTGGTGTTTCCAGCCTCACTGCCATCGATGCAGGCGAGTACGCGAAAACGGCTGCGGCGCTGGGCCCGCAAGTTGGCAAGCGTCTTGCGCACCGCCGCTTCCTGGCGGTCCGACAAATCGGTGCGTCTGAAAAAGTCGAAAACGCTCATCGGGCTACCCTGAGATCAGAGGCCAGTAAAAGACACTGACCAGCATGAGGATGGCAAAGGACAACACAGTCATGCGCGAGCCGATCTTTAAGAAATCCTTGGCCTTGAGATAACCCGAGGCATAGATGATTGTGAAGGCGGGCTGTGCAGCCGGAGTGAGGTAGCCGAAGGCCGATGAGATGGCAGTGACGAAGCCCGCGATCAACGGATCGTGGCCAGAGACCGACGCCATCTTCAGAACAATGGGGGACAGGACAGCAACGGCAGCACCTGCCGTCATAGTGTTCGAAACAAGGATGGTGAGAATCGACGAGGCCGCATCAAAGGCAATTGTGCTGTTCATCCCGGCGCTCATGAGATTTTGCATCAGGTTTGAGGCGAGCCATTCGGCGGCCCCAGTTGCCTTCATTTGAATGCCCAGCGATATGGCTGCCGCGTAGAGAAGCACGATGCCCCAATTGACGCCGGCATTGATGTCCTCCCAACGCACCAGGCCAAGCACCAGGTAGGTAACGGCACCGGCGATCGCAACGGTGCCGAGGCCAAGGCTGGTGGAAAAGGTCACCCAGCCGGCGATGACAAAAAGAAAGACGATGATCGTCAGCCAGCCCGAAGGCTTCATAGGCCCTTCAAGCTTAACCTGGGTACGTAGCTTGCTGACGGCGCGGCTGAGATTCCTGATTTCGGGCTTGAAGGTGAGGACAAGGAGAAGTGTCACCACCGGCAAACGCAGAAGGAACATTGGCAGTGCATAAACAATCCACGTCACGTAATCCATGAGGTAACGGAAAGTCTGTGGATCGGCCGGATCATAAAAGAACTCCTTCCAATAGCTGATGATGATGGCGTTGCGGGCACCGCCGGATGGCGTGGTGACACCGGCGATGGAACAGCCAAAGGAGATTGAGAAGAGTATTACGGCTGCAAGATTGTGAACCTTGCGAGGATCGTTCGATGAAAGGCTGATCAGGGTTACGCCGACCGGAAGCATCATGGCGGCCACGGTGTGCTCGCCGATGAACGAGGCCAGCACGCCGCAGACGGTGGTGATACCAAAGGAAATCCAGAAAACGCTGGTGCCTGTGACCCGGACGATGGCAAGCGCAATAAGCTTGTCCAGCTTCTGCTTTACGACGGCAACTGCAAGCATGAGCGAACCCATGATGAACAGGACCGAATCCGTCATCAGGCTGCGGGCGACCGTGGTGGAATCGATTTTAAGCAGAATGACCTGACCGACTACGATCAACAGGGCAACGGCGGGCAGCGGCACGGCTTCGGTGAAAAAGAGCATGGTCGCCATGAGGGACATGGCCAAGACGATCTGTCCATCGTGAGTTAGGCCCGATGGCGTTGGCGCCGAGATTAGCAGGAAGCCGACGATCATCGTCACAATGAACCAGCGCCGCTTCCACAAAAGGGCGAGATCCATGTTGGACATGAGTTGGCGATAGCGCAGGTAGCCGCGGCGGCGAAAACGGGACAAGCCAGCCGAGGGCTCATGGGCGAGCAGGCTGTCGCGGGCGAGATTGAAATGCGGCTGTTCGGCGAGGCCTGTCATATTGCCGTCCTTTGGCTTATCTTCAAACCATCACGACGGGATTCGCAATGACAGGCAGCGACTTGGACCGCGTTTTGAAGCGGATAGATGACGGTTTTCCGGCCAGCATGGGACGGCTTTTTGAACTTCTCAGGTTCCCGAGTGTAGGCACCGACCCCGCCCATGACGCGGATTGCCGGAAGGCTGCGGAATGGCTGAAACAAAACCTCGATGGCATGGGGTTCAAGGCAGACATTCACGAGACCACGGGCCAGCCCGTGGTGCTTGCCACTTATGAGCCTCCCAAAGCCTCTGCCGCCGGTCGTCGCCACGTTCCGCATGTCCTGTTTTATGGGCACTATGATGTTCAGCCAGCGGATCCCTTGAACCTGTGGACGACACCGCCGTTTGAACCTGAGGTGAGACCGGGAAAGGATGGCCGTCCGTGCATCTATGCCCGGGGAGCCTTGGACGACAAGGGCCAAGTGATGACCTTTGTCGAAGCCAGCCGGGCCTGGCTTGAAATCATCGGGCACCTGCCCTTCCGCTTGACCTTGCTGATCGAAGGCGACGAGGAGGGCGATGCCGAACATCTCGACCGTTTCATAGCCGCCAATAAGGATCGCCTGAGGGCTGATGTGGCGCTGGTCTGTGATACCGGGCTTTGGGACCCGAAAACGCCGGCCATCATCGCGTCGCTGCGGGGCTGCATTGCCGAAGAAGTGACAGTGACCGGCCCGAAGGTCGATTTGCATTCCGGCTATTACGGCGGGCCTGTGGTCAATCCCATCAAGGTCCTGTCGCGCATCCTTGGCGAGATGCATGACGCCAAGGGCCACATCGCCATTCCGGGTTTCCATGACGGCATCAAGGTGCCAAAGCCGGCACAGCGCAAGGCGTGGAAGAACATTCCCTTCAGCGCCAGGGACTTTCTCGGTGGTGTTGGCCTCAAGACAAGTGCGGGTGAAAAGGATTTTTCCCTGCTTGAGCAATTGTGGGTGAGGCCGACGGCTGAAGTGAACGGCATAGAGGGCGGCTATACGGGGGCCGGGTCAAAGACAGTCCTGCCTGCCAAGGCCTCTGCCAAGCTCACGTTCCGGCTGGTGCAGGGACAAAATCCCAAAAACGTGCGCAAGGCCTTCCGGCGCTATGTCAGAGCCAAGCTGCCGGCGGATTGCAAGGTTATGTTCTCGGCCCAGGGCGGCGACAACAGCGGCATTGCCATTGCCAGTGACAACCACTGGATTGTGAAAGCAGCCGTGACCCTCAAGGACGAATGGGGCCGGGACCCGGTCATTGTGGGAGTTGGCGGGTCCATACCGGTTGTTGAGAGTTTTGCGCGGCATCTCGGGCTCGACGCGGTACTCATGGGTTTTGGCAACAGGGACGACGCGCCGCACAGCCCCAACGAAAAATACAATGTTGAATCCTACCACAAGGGCATGCGCGTCTGGGCGCGGTTCCTCGGTGAAATTGCAAAGGACATGACCTGATGACTGACACGGCCCAAGCCCTCAAGCTGATTGACGACACGCTTGATGCGACAATCGAACGGCTTTTCAAGTTTCTGCGCATTCCGTCAATTTCCGCCGATCCCGCCTTTGCAGGCGACTGCGACAAGGCGGCGGCGTGGATAGCCGCCGAGTTGTCATCGCTGGGCTGTGTGGCGCGTGTGCGGCCAACAACAGGCCGCGCCATGGTCGTTGCCCACTACACGCCGCCGAACCCCGGCAGGAAACTGCCGCACGTGCTTTTCTATGGCCACTATGATGTGCAGCCAGCTGATCCGCTGGAGCTTTGGCAGACGCCACCTTTTGAACCCACACGCCGCAAGAACAGCAAGGGTGTTGACCAGATGGTTGGGCGCGGCACCGCCGACGACAAGGGCCAGCTCATGACCTTTGTCGAAGCGGCGCGGGCGGTCATCCAGTGCACCGGCAGCCTGCCAATCCGCGCGACATTCCTGATCGAAGGCGAAGAGGAAAGCGGTTCGCCGTCTCTCGTTCCGTTCCTGAAGGCCAACAAGGCGGAGCTTTCCTGCGATGTGGCTTTCGTTTGCGACAGCAACATGTGGGACGCCAAGACCCCCGCCATCACCACACGATTGCGCGGCCTCGTGCATGAGGAAGTGACGGTGACGGGACCGTTGATTGATCTTCATTCCGGCATGTATGGCGGACCAGCCATGAATCCGATCAGGGCGCTTTCAAAAATGATTGCCGCACTTCATGATGCCAAGGGCAAGGTCGCGATTCCCGGATTCTATCAGGGTGTTTCAGAACTGCCTGCGGCGGTCCGGAAGCAGTGGCGCAGCCTGAAATTCTCCGAGAGGGCGTTTTTGGGCAGCGTCGGTTTGAAATCGGCAGCGGGCGAGAAGGGCCGCAGTGTGCTTGAGCAAATCTGGGCAAGGCCGACGGCGGAGGTCAACGGCATCTGGGGTGGCTATACCGGGGCTGGCACCAAGACCGTGATTCCTTCCAAGGCCCATGCCAAATTCACCTTCCGGCTGGTGGGCAAGCAGAACCCCGCGAAGATTCTGAAAGCCTTCCAGCGTTTCGCCAAGGCCCAGATGACGGGTGACGCAAAGATTGCGTTCTCGGGCAAGGGCGGCGGCAGCCCTGCTGCGGAAATCAGCGAGAACAACCGCTTCATTCGCCTTTCATCTGATGCGCTGAAGCAGGAGTTCAAGCGCGAGACGGTGATGATGGGCAGTGGTGGCTCCATTCCCATCGTCCGGCACTTCAAGGACATTCTCGGCATGGACAGCGTGCTGGTGGGCTTCGGGCTAGATGATGATTCCATCCACAGTCCCAACGAAAAATACAATGTCTCCAGTTTCCACCATGGCATGCGGAGCTGGGTGCGCATCATTGCAGGGCTTGGTTCGTGAAGTTTGATCCGGCGTCGGCCCTTGTCGCCTATCACAAGGTTCTGGACGGCCATGACATTGCGGCTGTGCGAAACTGGTTTGCGGAAGATGTGCAATACACATCCGGCGGGCTTGGTACCGTTCAGGGCCGTGATAAAGTGCTCGCGGCAATCGAAAAGTATTTTTCGGTGTCACCAGACCATCAGGCCTGGGATGACAAGGTGCGTGCGGTTTCGGAACGGGTGGCGGTCTGCGAATGGCGATTGCGGGCCACCAACAAGGTGACGGGTGCGGTGGTGGAGCGGCACGGGCTTGAAACCATCACTTTTGATGAACAGGGCAAGATCACAAATGTTGTGGTAATCGACGCGACGGCGTGACGCCGCTACTCGGTTGAAACCACATCATTGACCACCGGGAAAGGAACAGTCACCTGCCCAGCTTTGGCGAAGGTGAGCGTCAGCGTCAAGGTCTCGCCTTCTTTCAGCGGTGCGGCCAGTCCCATGAGCATGATATGCAAATTGCCCGGATCAAGAACCACTTTGGCACCGACTGCGATGTCCAGGCTTTCGAGATGGCGCATCTGCATGACACCATCGACGGTTTTGCTTTCGTGCAGCATGGCCATGGGCGCGCGGTCGCTGGCGATGGCGACCAGAGCATCATCCTGTGCGCCGGTGTTGGTGATTGTGAGATAGGCAGCAGCCGTTGTGGCACCCGGTGTCAACGAGGCGCGGGCACGGGCGTTGGTCACCGTGATATCACTTGCAAGGGCATCAGTTGCAGTGAGACAAAGGCCGGCGGGAAGGCCGAGGAAGAGGCGTCTGTTCATGGCAGTTTTTCTAGCAGCAATCACGTCGACAGCGTGGCGCGGCATTGCGGCACAGGCAGTGTTGTTGCTTCTGGCCTGTCCGCCACCGGCAGCCGCGGAACCTGTTTCAGTGGCGGTGGAACTGGTGCTGGCACTCGACAGTTCTGCCAGCATGGACAAGCGCGAGTTTGAACTTCAGATCAAGGGACTGGCGCTTGCTTTCCGCGACCCGGGGGTGTTGCAAGCGCTGGCGAACCTCGCACCTGAGGGTGTTGCCATTGCCGTTACACAATGGGGCGGATCCGGCGAAGCCCGGGTTGTGATACCGTTTGCGCACATCCGCTCGGCGCGGGATGCCAAGGCTTTTGGCTTTCGCATTGGGCGGTTGCGGCGGGCCTTTCATGCCACCAACACATCCATCGCTTCCGCCATTCTTGATGGCGGCATGTTGCTTTTGGAAAACGGTTTTCGTGGGGGCCGCCGGGTGATTGATATTTCAGGTGACGGCGTTGACAATGGCGGGTTGGATTTGCAGGCGGCGCGGGATGCGGCCGTGGAACAAGGGGTCACGGTAAATGGACTTGCCATAGAGGCGGAGGATGCGACCCTCTCGGACTATTATCGCGACAACGTCATTGTCGGTGCCGACAGTTTCGTTGAGCGCGCCAATGGTTTTGAGGATTATGCCCGGGCAATCAGGGAAAAACTGGTCCGCGAATTGCGGCCCTTGGAGTCGTGAGTTTTATTCCCTCCCCCTTGTGGGGAGGGATCAAGGGTGGGGGTTATTCCGAACCAACAAATTGTGTTTGAGGAAATATCTGCGCCAGCACCAGACCCCCACCCCAACCCTCCCCACAAGGGGGAGGGAGGGCAAAAGACTATTGCGCCAATCTCGTAGCCTCAGCTTTCGGCCATGACGGCCAGAACAAGTTTTGCCGCGGCGCGCAGTTCTTCTTCCCTGAATCCGGCAAAACTCAGGAGCAGGCCCTGTTCCTTTTGCCGTCCTGCGTAGTGGCCGGAGAGGCTCTGGGTTTCGATGCCTTTTGCAAGCAATGATGCCACGAGCCTGTCATCGCTTTGTGTGGCGCGCAGGCGAAGCAACAACATGAGGCCAGACGGTGGGGCATCAAGCCGGAAATATTTGGGGTCACCTTCGGCAAGCGCTGCCATCAATGCGGCACGGCGCGCCGAATAGAGGCGGCGCATGCGCCGGATGTGGACGGCAAACTGGCCCTGCTCCATGAACTGCGCCAATGCCGGCTGGACAAGCAGCGAGGGCGGGGACCCAAAATTAAGCCGCTCCTGCCGGAAAATGGCGATCATGGGCTTCGGCACGACGATGAAACCGAGGCGGATGATCGGCGAGAAAACCTTGCTGAAGGTGCCGGAATAAATCACTGAGGCATCACGGTCGAGCGATGAGAGCGACGGCAGGGGGCGGCCGACGTAGCGGTATTCGCTGTCATAGTCGTCCTCGACAATGATGGCCTTCTGTTGCTTGGCCCAGCTCAGGAGTTCAAGCCGCCGCGTCAAAGGCATGGTGACGCCTGTCGGATATTGCCGCGCCGGTGTCACGAAGGCGCAGCGGGCGTGGGGCGAGCGGCTTTGCGCTTCGCTGACGATCAGTCCCTCCGCATCAGTGGGAACAGCATCGACGGCAACGCCGCCGAGTGAAAAAACCCGGCGCGCTGTGGTGTAGCCGGGTTCCTCAAGCCATATCCTGTCACCGGGTTTCAAAATTGCGCGGCGAATGAGATCAAAAGCGTCCGAACTTCCCGCCGTGATGATGACTTGTTCGGGTCCACATTCCATGCCGCGCCATTCAAAGAGATGATGCGCGATTGCGCCACGCAGCGGCAGCCAGCCAAAGGGATCATTGTGTTCAAGCAACGTGATTGGCGGATTGCGCCAGAAACGCCCGAGGACGCGGCCCCATTCGTCATGGGGAAAAGTCTCCCAATCGACGAGTCCCTGGCGAAAGGGCCGGGCGGGTTCCCGCTTGGTACGCAGCATGGGTGGGTTTTGCACCTTGGTCTTGCCCTTGCCGCTTTCGAGCAGGCTTTCCGGCAGTTCCGTTGCGACAGTCGTGCCTGATCCAAGGCGGGTTTCCAGATAGCCTTCGCCGATCAGCTGTTCGTAGGCTTCTACGACGGTGGCGCGGGCCACCCCCAACTGTTCGCTGAGGGCCCGGCTTGAGGGCAGTTTTGCCCCTGGTCGGAGGCGGGCACCGAGCACAAGGCTTCGCACCTGGCGGGCGATTTGTGACTGAAAGGGCTCGGCGTCGGCCCGGTCGATGCCGAGTTCCAGGGTCGAGCTGGTCAAGAGTGGTCTGTTCAATGGGGGCATGATTGGTATTTTTACCAGACCACAAATTCGGGCAAAGAGCAACGCCAGAAGCGGAGAAAAGCAATGACCGAAGCCCCGTCCGATCTTACGCGCCTGCGCCGCATGAACAAGCGCGCCCATTACGATGAGGTGACGATCCACGCGATCCTCGACGCCCAGCCCCTGTGCACCGTCGGCTATGTATTCAACGGTGCACCCGTCGTGACACCGACGCTGCAATGGCGCGAGGGCCATCACATCTATTGGCACGGGTCATCGGCGAGCCGCATGCTCGAAAACAGCGAAGGCACTAAGGTCTGCGTCAACGTCACACTGTTTGACGGCATGGTGATGGCGCGCTCGGCCTTCAACCATTCTTGCAACTACCGTTCTGTGATGGCCTTCGGCATGGCATTCAAGGTGACGGATGCGGGCGAGAAGGAGGCGCGGCTGCACAGTTTTGTTGAAGCCCAATGGCCGGGACGTTGGGACATGTTGCGCCCCATGACGGCCAAGGAATTGAAGGCGACGACAGTGTTGGGTCTCGAACTCGATGAAGTCTCGGCCAAGGTCAGGAGCGGCATGCCGGGCGATGACGAGGAAGATTATGCGTTGCCGATCTGGGGCGGTGTCATTCCGATGGCGACGCATATTGCCGCGCCAATTTCGGATGCGCGGGTGTTGCCGGGTGTTGCGATGCCAGACCATGTGGGGGCATGGAAGATGGGGTAAGATCTAGCCCCCGGTGACGCTCATGTGCCGGGCCACTGCGGGCTTGTTGTGGCGGCGGTCGATGATGAAATCATGGCCCTTGGGCTTGCGGCTGATGGCTTCGCGGATCGCCGCATGGAGCAGGTCATTGCCCTCGGAAGCGCGCAGCGGGGTGCGGAGATCGGCAGCGTCCTCTTGGCCCAGGCACATATAGAGTGTGCCGGTACAGGTAAGCCGGACACGGTTGCAGCTTTCACAGAAATTGTGTGTGAGGGGCGTGATGAAGCCAAGCCTGCCGCCGGTTTCCTTGACGTGCATGTAGCGGGCAGGACCACCGGTCTTGTAGGGAATGTCTTCGAGCGTGAACTGCTCCATGAGTTGCGCCCGCAACACCGAGAGCGGCAAATATTGATCAGTGCGGTCGCCCTCGATATCACCAAGCGGCATGGTCTCGATGACCGTGAGGTCCATGCCTTCGCCATGGGCCCAGCGGATCATCCCGGGAATTTCGTGTTCGTTCTCGCCCTTCAGGGCCACGGCATTCAGTTTGATGGCAAGGCCCGCGGACTTGGCAGCAGCAAGGCCTTCCTTCACTTTGCCGAGGTCACCCCAACGGGTGATCTTGCGGAACTTGGCGGCATCCAATGTATCCACAGAGACATTGATACGCTTCACGCCGTGCTGCGCCAGTTCAGAAGCATATTTGGCAAGCTGGCTGCCGTTGGTGGTGAGGGTCAGTTCCTCAAGCGCCCCGGATTTCAGATGCCGCGACAGGCTCTGCACCAAGGTCATGATGCCCTTGCGCACCAGCGGTTCTCCGCCCGTCAACCGGATTTTGCGCACACCCTGTTCGATGAACGCCGATGTGACGCGATCCAGTTCCTCGAGCGACAGGAGATCGCGCTTGGGCAGGAATGTCATGTCCTCGGCCATGCAATAGGTGCAGCGGAAATCACAGCGGTCGGTCACCGACACGCGGAGATAGGAAATGTGGCGGCCAAAAGGGTCGATGAGGGCAGGCGCTGTGGTCATGGGCCATAATGTGGGCGTGTTGTCCCGGTGGGTCAAGCGCCGGGCCGTTGCGCTTGCGCCGACCCTGACAATCGCTAAAGTAATGCCGGAGGAATGGGGCTGTGAAAAATCATCTGGCAGCCATGATGGCGGGAGCGCTGCTGATTTTGGGCGGCGGGTTGGCGTCATTGGCAGCCGCACAGGACGGCGCGCCCGAAGTGGACTTGGCGCTGGCGCTCGCCGTTGACTGCTCGTTCAGCGTCGATGAGACGGAATATCAGTTGCAAATGCAAGGCCTCGGCTCAGCCCTTGCCGATCCACAGGTCGCCGAAGCCATCAAGAATGGAGCAACAGGACGCATTGCCATTGCCATCTATCAATGGTCCGACAATGAGAGCCAAGGGGTTGTCCTGCCTTGGACTGTCATTGACGCGAGTGTCGATGCCGAAGCCATTGGAAGGAAAGTCGCGGCATTGCCGCGCAGCATTCCGCAGGGTGGAACGGCCATTTCCTCTGCGCTGATTTTTGGCGCAGCACTGCTAATTCTTGCGCCCACGGCGGAGCGGCAGGTGATTGACCTCTCGACCGACGGGCGCAACAATCTGGGCGGGCCCGCACCCAATGCCCGCAACACCGTGGTGGCGCGCGGCATTACCATCAATGGCCTTGCTATCGCCACGGAATGGCCGACGCTCGACCAGTATCTTGAAGCCCAAGTCACCGGGGGCCCTGGAAATTTTGTCATCAAGGCGGGGGGCTATGATGATTTTGGCGCGGCGATGCTGAAGAAACTGGTGAAGGAAATCACCGGGCCCGGCCTGACGTGACAGCAATTGATCCGGTTCTGGTGCGCCGGGTGATCGGGCGCTTTGGCCGTGGCTTGCTGGCGCGCGGCGGCGAAGGTGTCGATGAAGTATTGTTTCGCTTGTCAGAGCAGGACATGACCAATCCGGCCTTTCAGGTTCCTGTACCTGAGACCAAACCCGTCGTAAAATATCTGGCACAGACGCTCTCTGACCTCAGTGCCATGGATGAGGTGATGGCGGCGGCACTTTTCGAAATTGCCGCCGGTCTGCATTGGGAACAAAGTGTGAGTTATACCGATGCGTTGCTCGGCAAGGGCTTTGCGAAAAACTATGCCTGGTGCCAATTGATCGGCGAACACGGGTTCTTTCGTGGCAGCGACTATCATCTGGGGCTGCTGCTGCTGGGTCCCAAACGCCACTACAGCGACCACTATCATCAGGCACCGGAACTTTACTGGCCGCTGACGCCGGGTTCCCTGTGGAAAAAAGGCGGCGGCGATTTTATGCCGCGCAAGCAGGGCGAGGTCATCTGGCATCCCTCCATGACTGTCCATGCCACCAAGACTGAAGGGAAGCCGCTGCTCGCTGTTTATGTGTGGACGAAAGACACGCATATGGGCGCGAGGCTGAGCGCTCTCGATGGTGCCTGATCAGCCTGTGTCTTTCAGGAGGACATCGCGGTCGATGGTGAATTCCGCGATGATGGTCAGAAGGGCAGCACCCATCGGCCGGGCATCCCGGCCAACGATGCCTTCGACAATGGCAAGTGGTGCCAGGCCACGGTGATCCAACTTGGAGAAGGCATCGCGGGTCGCGCTGACCAACCTGGCGCGCACCGCAGTGGGCATGGCACCGTCAATGACAACGGCTTCAAAATCGACAACCGATGCACAGGCGATTGCCGCATAGGCCAGGCTTTGCGCGGTTTCGGAAATCCAGCGGTCAAGGGCCGGGCCGACGCTGCTCCAATCCGCGGGACTTTTGGTGAGCCAAAGCGGATCCTGTCCTTCGGCTTCGAGGGCGCGCTCGAGAATATAGAGCGAGGCGTTGCGGATCAGTTGTTCGGTGCCGCGCAATGACGGGACCGGGATTGGACCCATGGCACCCGCTGAGCCCGTATTGCCTTGGTAGAGCGCGCCATTGAGCGCAATCCCGCCCCCGACAAAAAAGCCAACAAAAAAATAGGCGAAGTCCCTGTATTCGCGGCCCCTGCCAAAAAACAGTTCTGCGGCACAGGCCGCAGTTGCATCGTTGCAGAAATGGACTGGCCAGTTGCATAATGCCGCAACTTCCTTGCGCAAGTCGAAATCGCGCCAGGCCTCAAGGATATTCCGAGGGGCACCAACCTCTTCACCCCAATTCCACATCTGAAATGGAGCGGCGATGCCAACACCTGAGATGCGCTTTCTCTGCTTGCGATCCAGATTGTCTACGAGTTCAGCCAATCCCTGTTTCACAAACACGAGTATTTCCGAGGTGACCGGAAAACGATAGGCATTGTGGACATTGGCCCGCGTGCGCCCGGTCAGGTCCATGAGGGTCATTTCAATGGAGCGTCGGCCAACTTTGAGACCAATTGAATAGGCGCCATCGGGGTTGAGCGAAAAAGGAACGAGCGGCTGGCCGACCTTGCCGCGCTGCGGGTCACCGCGACGCAAAAGCCCGTCACCCTCCAATTGCCGGACAATGATTGACACCGTTTGTGCCGACAATCCGGTGAGGCGGGCAATCCCGGCCTTTGGAAGGCTGCCATTCTTGCGGATCAGCGACAGCACCAAACGCTGGTTGTAGAGCCGCATGCCTGACTGTGATGAACCACGCCCGTCCATGGTCAACGGGCTGGCAATTTCTGTCGCTGGTTTGGTCACGGTATTCCGCCTTCCCACATCGGGCTGTTTGAGAACAGCTTGGGCATTGAATTTTTACCAGTCAATAAATAAATCAATCCGATTTATTTATTGACAAGCACGCCTTTCCGGAGTCATGTTCCGCCCGGCTTGGAAAGAGCCTTGGCACTTTCCTTGCGCCTCAAGACAAAGACTACTTTCGCCTGCCGCTTTTGACGGGCATTCCATGGGAGGACTACCTTGAAGACACTTTTGAAGACCGTGATTGCCGGCGTGGCTCTGGCCGCTCTGGCGTCCACCGCACAGGCAGGCGTTGGCGCTTGCCTCATCACCAAGAACAACACCAATCCCTTCTTCGTCAAGATGAAGGAAGGCGCTGAAGCCGGCGCTGCTGCTGCTGGCGTTGATCTTCAGTCTTTCGCTGGCATCACCGACGGTGACGCCTCTCCACAGATCACCGCCATTGAAAACTGCGTTGCCGCTGGCGTGAAGGGTATTCTCATCACGCCATCAAACGACGACGTCGGCCCGGCCCTCAAGGCTGCCCGCGCTGCTGGCATTCTGGTGATCTCGCTCGACACGCCACTCGGCGATTCTGAAGCGCAGGACATCACCTTTGCCACCGACAACTTTGAAGCCGGCATCTTGATTGGCCAGTGGGCAAAGGCCCAGATGGGCGACAAGGCCGCTGACGCCAAGATCGCCATGTTGAACATCAACAAGGACAACATCTCGGTTGACGTTCTGCGCGACACGGGCTTCCTCAAGGGCTTCGGCATTGAAGTGCCCAACGGGAAAATCCTGGGTTCCGAAACCGATCCCCGCGTCGTTGGTCACGAAGGTTGGGGTCCAAACCCCGAAGGTGGCCAAAAGGGCATGGAATTGCTGCTCGCGAAAGAACCGAACATCAACCTCGTTTACACGATCAACGAACCCGCTGCTGAAGGCGCTTATGCCGCCCTCAAAGCTGCCGGCAAGGAAAACCAGGCCCTGATCGTTTCCGTCGATGGCGGCTGCCCCGGTGTCAAGTCGGTTGCTTCGGGTGTCATCGGTGCAACGTCGCAGCAGTACCCGCTGTTGATGGCTTCGCTTGGCATCGACGCGATTGCCGCTTTCGCCAAGGACGGCACCAAGCCGACCGTGTCGGAAGGCCTGACCTTCATGAACACCGGCGTCAACCTGATCACTGACAAGCCAGCCGAAGGCGTCAAGTCCATAGACACCAAGGAAGGCCTGGCGAAGTGCTGGGGCTGATCACCGTTTGATATCTTGAACAAAGCAAAGGGCGGCGTTATCGTCGCCCTTTGCCATATGCGGAACGAAGAAGTCTGCATGTGTCCAACAGGGGTTTGATGAGCGACATGAGCGACACCGCAACGCCGACCAAAACCATTTCCGATTTTGAATCGAAATTGAACGAGGCCGACAGGTCGGTCGCCACCTTTGAGCAGGACGATGAGAGTTTCATCCAGAAGGCCCGGGGCTTTCTGCGTGCCAATCCCACAGCCATTCCCGCAATCATTCTCCTTGTCAGTGTTCTGGCTTTTGGCACCGTCGCCAACAACTTCATGACGGCCAGCACCCTCTCCCTGATCCTCAAGCAGGTAACAGTAACGGGCATCGTCGCCATCGCCCAAACCATCGTCATCCTGACGGCGGGAATTGACTTGTCGGTTGGGTCGATCCTCGTCATATCCGCCATGGTGATGGGCCGCCTCACCACCTTGCAGGACATTCCCTTCTTTCTCGCCATCCCGATCGCCGTTGCCGTTGGCACCGGCATGGGCGCAATCAATGGTCTGCTCGTCACCAAGGCGCGCATTCCTCCCTTCATCGTCACACTGGGCACGCTCTATGTCTTCAATGCCTTGAAGCTGTGGTACACAGGCTCTGAATCGGTGCGACCCGCCGATCTTGCGGAAAAAGCGCCGGAACTTCTGTTTTTCGGCACCGCTTTTGAAATTGTCGGCGCCAAGTTTATTTATGGTTCCGTCGCCCTCATCGTCATTGCCTGCATTGTCTGGTACATGTTGAACCGAACGGCGTGGGGTCGCCATGTCACGGCCGTCGGCGACGATCCTGATGCCGCAATGCTTTCGGGCGTGCGGATCGACAAGACGCTGATATCTGTCTACGCTTTGGCTGGCCTTATTTGCGGCCTTGGTGCCTGGGTGGCCATTGGCCGTGTCGGGTCCATTTCGCCCATTTCCTTCGAAACGGTGAACCTCGACTCCATCACCGCCGTGGTGATCGGCGGCACCTCACTGTTTGGCGGGCGCGCCTCCATTGCAGGCTCGGTCCTTGGTGCCATCATCGTGGGCGTTTTCAACACAGGCCTAGCACTGGCGGGTGTCGACAGTTACTGGCAACTCTTTGCGTCAGGTTGTCTCGTCATCGTCGCTGTCGCCATCGACCAGTGGCTGCGGCGCGCATCGCAATAAGGTTTGAAAACATGGCCAAGAAAACAAGCAAGAAATCTGCTGCAAAGAAATCCGCCGGTGCGAAGGTGAGGGTTCAGTCTGTTGTATTCGCCAAAGCTGCACCTTCCGGTTCACAGACCCCCATTCTTCAAGCAAGGGGACTCACCAAGAAATACGGCACGGTGGTTGCCCTCAACCATGCCGATTTTGATCTTTATCCCGGCGAAATTCTCGGGGTGATCGGGGACAATGGTGCTGGAAAATCAACGCTGATCAAGGCCCTTTCCGGTGCTGTGACCCCGGACCACGGTGAAATCATGATGGATGGCAAAACCGTCCACTTCCGCTCGCCGCAGGACGGCCGCGCGGCGGGCATTGAAACGGTTTACCAGAACCTTGCATTGTCTCCCGCACTGTCGATTGCCGACAACATGTTTCTCGGGCGGGAAATCCGCAAATCCGGTCCGCTCGGACGGTTTTTCCGCCTGGTTGACCGCGCGGCCATGCAGAAATTCGCCCGCGACAAGCTCTCGGAACTCGGGCTGATGACCATTCAAAACATCAATCAGGCGGTGGAAACCCTGTCCGGCGGCCAGCGCCAGGGTGTGGCTGTGGCCCGTGCCGCCGCCTTTGGTTCCAAGGTCGTGATCATGGACGAACCGACGGCGGCGTTGGGCGTGAAAGAATCGCGCCGGGTGCTGGAACTGATCCGGGACGTGAAAAAGCGCGGCATGCCGATCATTCTCATCTCGCACAACATGCCGCACGTGTTTGAAGTCTGTGATCGCATTCATATCCACCGCCTTGGCAGCCGCCTCTGCACCATCAAGTCGAAGGACTTTTCGATGTCTGATGCGGTGGCCTTCATGACCGGCGCCAAGACTCCGCCTGCCGAGATGATGGGCTAGCCGATGGCCCCCGGCGGGGGAACGAAGCTGTAATATTCCTCGTCGATCCATTCCGCGACTTTGAGCGCCGTAAGGTCGTCGTATTCCCGCGTGATGATTTGCACACCGACGGGCAGGCCTTGCGGCACAAGGCCGATGGGAGCCACGGTTGATGGCAGGTAGAAATTGCCGGAATAGCCCGCCCAGAAACGCTGGTCGATTGTCGAAACCCTTTTGCCATTGACGGTGATCAGGCGTTCATGGCGCTCGCCCTGGTGGTCATGGGGGAAGGCCGCCGAGGCGGCTGTGGGGCAGAGCAGCACGTCCCAGCCGTCAAAGAAGGCATCCCAGATGTGGCGCATTTGGTGGCGGCGTTCATTGGCTTTCAGCCAGTCGCTGTGTGAAAGGGCGAAGGCCCGCGTCATCAAGGGCACATAGGATTTGTCGCCGGGGTCATATTCACGAGCCTTCTGGCGGGCCGCATCGACTTCCGCCGGCGACATGCGATTCGTTGCTGTGGCGCGCAGCAGCGTGATGTAGTTTTCATAGGCCTCGTCGTCGCTGAAACCGGGCGCTGCCGTGTAGGACAGGGCCTTCACCTTTTTCTTGAGAAATTCGGCAAGGGCAATGATGCGGTCCTGATAGGGCTTGTCCACGTCACTCACCGTGCTGTTCAGTTTTACGGCGACGCGGAGATTTTTCAGGGCGGCTACGCGGGGCTTTGGCAGTTTCACCTGAAGCCCACGCGACTCAATGCCTTCGCTGCCCACAAGAATTGCCATCATGGCGCTGAGGTCTTTGGCGGAACGGGCGAGCGGGCCCGCCACGGTGATATCGCTGATCG
>JANNFZ010000124.1:0-3423 GCA_031380375.1 Hyphomicrobiales bacterium | reverse complement strand
TGCTTTCCTGCCAAAACCATTCTCGCTCAAGCAACTGGTCGAGAAGGTCAAGGACGTGATGGAAGGCTGACGATGGGACGGTGGACACTTGAGGCGCTTGCGGAAGAATTGCGTGAAGGTAAGACGACCTCGCGCGAATTGGTAGAGCAGGCACTGGCAAAAATTTCCGATCCCGCAGGTGAAGGAGCCCGGGCATTTATTCGGATTGATGCTGAGGGTGCTCGGGCCGCAGCTGATTTCCAGGATACGTTGCGGCGGCGGAGCTACCAGCCTTCGCAATTCGCAGGCATTCCCATCTCGGTGAAGGACCTTTTTGATCTCGCGGGCGAGGTGACCACGGCGGGTTCCAAAGTGTTGCGGGATGCAGCACCAGCCCGCGCCGATGCGCCAGCCATTGCCGCGCTGAAATCAGCTGGCATGGTGGTTCTGGGGCGGACCAACATGACGGAATTTGCCTATTCGGGGGTGGGGCTCAATCCCCATTACGGGACGCCGCGTTCGGCGTTTGACCGGAAGACCGGGCGCATTCCCGGAGGCTCATCATCGGGTGCTGCGGTTGCCATTGCCGACGGGATGTGCGCGCTGAGCATCGGTTCGGATACGGGAGGCTCATGCCGCATCCCTGCGGCCTTTAACGGCGTTGTCGGTTTCAAGCCGACGGCAGCGCGCATCAGCAGGCGCGGGGTCTATCCACTTTCGGAGTCACTTGATTCGGTTGGCCCCATTGCCAACAGCGTTGAATGTTGTGCCGTGCTTGATGGCATCATGGCAGGCGGGGCCGCGAGGCCAATCACCGCTCGTTCGCTGAAGGGCATGAAAATAGGCATTCTCAAAACATACGTATTGGAATCACTCGATGCCGTTGTGGCGGCAGACTTTGCAAGGTCAATGTCGAAGTTGTTGGCGGCGGGTGCCGATGTCACGGAAATGGTGTTCCCGGCGCTTTTGGAATTGCCGAACTTCATGAAGAACGGCGGCATTCTTGCTGCCGAAGCCTTCGCCCATCACAAGGCGATGATTGCCGATCATGCCGATGCCTATGACCCCCGCGTGGTCGGTCGCATCCGCTTTGGCGGCAATATCAGCGCACAAGAATTGCAGGAATTGCACCGGGGCAGAGCCTCCATGATCAGCACCTTTGCCAGCGTGGCCAAAGGCTATGATGCGATCATCTGCCCAACGGTTCCAATTCTTGCCCCGCGCATTGCCGAACTTGAAACCGACGATGAATACAGGAGGCTCAATTTGCTTTGCCTCCGCAACACCACGGTGTTCAATTTCCTTGATGCCTGTGCCATCAGCCTGCCCATGCACGATCCAGGTTCGGCACCAACTGGCCTGATGTTGGCGCTACCCGGCGGTGGCGATCGGGCTTTGCTTGAAGTCGCGCAGGCGGTTGCTCTTTCTTAACACATCGCGCATAAGTTGTTTCATGTGAACTCTGCAACCTAGTATAGCGGAATTCCACGACTCAGTTCTGCACCCCCGTGTGGGATGGCAACATCCTCACGGCGGCAGATGGGGCCGGGTGTGCGCCTTTCTCCCCAGACTGGCGGCTTTTCAATGACGACAAGCCCCTAAGCACGCGCCCGGCCTCACTTCCGATTTCCAGCTTGACTGTCGAACAAAAACAGAACATACACAAAACACCACCGGAACCTTCCGGTGGTATTTGCGTGTCAGTCAACCAGGTGGAATAAGGAACAAGGCAATGGGCCAAGCTGCTCTTCGGGTGATCGAGAACTCTTCCATGGACAAGAACAAGGCGCTGGAAGCAGCGCTCAGCCAGATTGAACGGGCCTTTGGCAAGGGCTCCATCATGAAATTGGGGCAAAACCTCGCCATGGAGGTGGAGGCGATCTCCTCGGGTTCGCTCGGTCTCGACATCGCACTGGGCATCGGCGGATTGCCCAAGGGGCGCATCATCGAAATTTACGGGCCTGAATCCTCGGGCAAGACCACTCTGGCGCTGCATGCGCTGGCCGAGTCCCAGAAGCGCGGCGGCATTTGCGCTTTCGTCGATGCCGAGCATGCCCTCGATCCGGTTTATGCCAAGAAGCTTGGCGTCAACATTGACGAATTGCTGATTTCGCAACCCGATACCGGCGAGCAGGCCCTGGAGATCGCTGACACGCTGGTGCGCTCCGGTGCCGTCGAAATCCTGGTGATCGATTCAGTGGCGGCGCTGACACCCAAGGCGGAACTGGAAGGCGAGATGGGCGACAGCCTGCCGGGCCTGCAGGCCCGCCTCATGAGCCAGGCCATGCGCAAACTCACGGCCTCCATTTCCAAGACCAATACCATGGTGATTTTCATCAACCAGATCCGCATGAAGATCGGTGTGATGTTCGGCAGCCCTGAAACCACGGCGGGCGGCAATGCCTTGAAATTCTATGCCTCGGTGCGCCTCGATATCCGCCGCATCGGCGCCATCAAGGATCGCGACGAGGTGGTGGGCAACCAGACCCGCGTCAAGGTCGTCAAGAACAAGGTGGCACCACCCTTCAAGATGGTGGAATTCGACATCATGTATGGCGAAGGCATTTCCAAAGTCGGCGAACTGGTTGACCTTGGCGTCACTGCCGGGGTTGTGGAAAAATCAGGCTCGTGGTTCTCCTATAATGGCGAGCGCATTGGCCAGGGCCGGGAAAATGCCAAGACCTTCCTCAAGAACAATCCCGAAATGGCAAACGCCATTGAAGCAGCCATCCGCGCCAATTCCGGGGTGATTGCGTCCCGCACCGGCGACAAACCCGGCGCTTCGGAAGATTCAGACGATTAGCGCGACGAGGATTCGCGCCAATCCACTTGCCGGCAGCGGTTTTGCATTGCGTATGAAGGATGGCTTTTCGGGGTCGCCTTCAATGATGCAGGCGTTCTGCCGTTTCCGGCACCCTCGCGAGACTGTTTTGGATGCACCCCAGCACTTCCGATGGCTCTGGCCCTGTAAGTTCCGGATGCTGCATCCAAGGCCCCACAGGTCTCGCTCCACCTGACCCCCGGAAGCCGCCCTTCCGGGGGTTTTTGTTTTTGAACATGGGCAAAAATACCCCACCCCCCAGCCCCTCCCCAAAAATTGGGGAGGGGTGAGTCAGCAATA
This sequence comes from Hyphomicrobiales bacterium, assembly GCA_031380375.1. Classification (GTDB taxonomy): domain Bacteria; phylum Pseudomonadota; class Alphaproteobacteria; order Rhizobiales; family Aestuariivirgaceae; genus Aestuariivirga. The sequence goes on along the minus strand of JANNFZ010000124.1, from coordinate 323 downwards.
ACCTGCCACCCCTCCCTGCTCTGGGGGGTGGGTTAATCCGAAGGTTGGGGGTGGGGTGCCAAGCCCAGCGTCGACGCACAACGCTGATCCAAACCAGAAATTGGGGAGGGAAGAGTGAAGTCAATGTTTCTGGACAAGGGATGCCGCCCGCCATATTGAGCAGCGCAACTCAATCACCCCTTTACGGACCTGACAATGACAGGCTTATCGCATATCCGTTCCACCTTCCTCGACTTCTTCAAGAAGCAGGTGCACACCATTGTGCCGTCATCGCCGCTCGTGCCGCGCAACGACCCAACCCTGATGTTCGCCAATTCCGGCAT
>JANNFZ010000425.1:0-4782 GCA_031380375.1 Hyphomicrobiales bacterium | reverse complement strand
TTTGGCCGTCAAGCCGCCATAAAGTCCACGATAGCCATGGTCTTGAAAAATGGCATAATCCAAAGACGTTTCCACGCCGGATTGTTTGGCCGCTGCCACCAGCCCTTTATTGTGTTCGCTCATTTCACCACGCAGCATGGTGCGGCGCTCATCTTCTGTGAGTTTGGAAAAATTCGCGCCATCTTGCAATTCTTGCTTGCGGGTTTGAATTGCAAAATAAGTTTGGCCTGTAGCAATGACCGGCTTTGACGGATCGCCGTTTTGCACAATGAGATAACAGGCATACCGAGACAGGCGAATATCCGAAACTTCGCGTTTTGCGCCCGAACCAATATCAACCAATTGGAGGATGTCCTCCATATGGTCATCAACGCGTTGCCCACTGTTTTCACAGGCAATTTTGGCGCGATCAACAACAGGCAAGAAATGCCGATAGACGGAATAATCCAAAACAACTGAAAGTTGGCGCGCCAACCAATATTCCTGCCCGTTCGAATCCACATGTTTTATGGATTCAAACGTTTGATGGTGAAGGTTTGCAACAGCTTTATCGATCATAGCATTTCCCTGATTCCCGCCAATATTTCGGCACTTTCGGCGTCAAGTAAAGCAATCTCATCCATAATCTCCAGTGGATCACGCAAGGCGGCTTCCTCCGGTTTGTTGGGGTTCTTTGGCGAGAGATCAAACGTCGATTGATCCAGCTTGGCCGCGTCCACGCTCCAGGAATTTACACTCTCGGCAAAGCCTGCCTGCTGTTTCACAAAGTCTTCCAAATCGCCATCATTCAGCGCATTGGTCTTGCCAAGGTTGCGGCCTGCATCAAATTTGTAGAACCAGACATTCCGCGTTGGTGCGCCCTTGTCGAAAAACAGCACCACGGTTTTAACGCCTGCCCCCTGAAACGTGCCGCCCGGCATATCCAGCACCGTGTGCAAATTGCAAGACGCCAACAATTCGCGGCGCAATGCCACGCTGGCATTGTCGCTGTTTGACAGAAACGTATTCTTGATCACCACGGCAGCACGGCCACCGGCTTTCAGGTTCTTGATGAAATGCTGGAGAAACAGAAATGCGGTTTCGCCGGTGCGAATGTCAAAGTTCTGTTGCACCTCTGGCCGTTCCTTGCCGCCAAAAGGCGGATTGGCCAGAATGACGTGATAGCGGTCCTTCTCCTGAATATCGTTGATCGATTCCGACAAGGTGTTGGTGTGGATGATATTGGGCGCGTCAATGCCATGCAGGATCATGTTCATGATGGCGATGACGTAGGCCAGGCTCTTCTTTTCCTTGCCGAAGAAGGTGGATTCCTGGAGCCTCTTCAGGTCACTGGTTGAGAGATTGGGCTTGGCCCGCATGTAGTCGAAGGCTTCACACAAAAATCCAGCCGAACCCAAGGCCCCATCATAAACCCGTTCACCGATTTTCGGTTTCACCACCTTGATCATGGCGCGGATCAGCGGGCGTGGCGTGTAATACTCGCCGCCATTGCGGCCCGCATTGCCCATGCGCTTGATCTTCTCCTCATAGAGCTGGGAAAGTTCATGCTTCTCCGAATGGGTGCCGAAGCGAAGCTGGTCAATCAACTCCAGCGCATCGCGCAAGCTGTATCCTGAAGTGAACTTGTTTTTGATCTCGCCGAAGATTTCACCGATCTTGTATTCGATGGTGTTGGCGTTTTCGGCCCGCGCCTTGAAGCCCTGCAAATAGGGGTAGAGCTTCTGGTTCACAAAAGCGATGAGGTCATCACCTGTCAAAGCCTTGTCATGGTCAAAACTGCCATCGGGCTTTTTCGGTGCCGCCCATTTGGCCCAACGGAACTGGCCTTCAATGATCTGGGAATAGGTCTTGCCCTCAAGCTGGGCGCGCTGGTCCCGTTCCTTTTCCAGATCATCCAGATATTTCAGAAACAGAATCCATGAGGTCTGTTCGGTGTAATCCAACTCAGTGGTGCAGCCCGCCTCTTTCCAGAGCACGTCATCGATATTCTTGAAGGTCTGTTCAAACATGGCCCGGCACTGAAAAGAGGAAGGGGTGGCAGTTATGGAGTCGGCTTGGCATGGGCGCAAGCCCCAGGCTTGAGCCGTTCATACCTGGCGGCGTATGCCATCATCACGGCATCCCATCGGCGTGCCGCTTCCTCATCGGCTGCCTTAAGCCCCTTTGCTATCGCCCATTATCTCGCAACGAGCGTAGCGGGGGCAATCTGACTTCAATGCGAATGCTGTGGACTCTGTACGGTTTATTTGCTCAATCTGAGGATGCTGAAACTGGTGGGGACGGGGCCGTGAAACCTAAAAAAAACAGATTCATGTTTGCCGTCGCCGTGACCGGCATTTTTTGTATCGCTGGATTGCGCCAGGCCGCCGCCGCCGACTGGAGCGGATGCTACATTGGTGCCACTGCGGGGGTTGGTCTTGGCAATGCCGAAACAACCGATCTGCCTTTCGTCGAGGGACCTTTTGCCGGAACAGGCGCCTCCTGGAACAGTGCAGGTGCTCCTTACGAGACGATTTCCTCAGATGGCTCCGGCCTCACCGGAGGCGTCACGGGTGGCTGCGATGTGGAAGCGGCGTTGGATACAGCGACCCTGGTGTTCGGGGTTGCCGCCGACATTTCCGCCGCTGGCATCTCTGCAAACGGGCAATCGGCACTGTCATCCGACACGCATGTCGACATGGATGTGGACTGGACCGCCACGCTCAGGGCCAGGGCCGGCATTGCGGTGGGCGATGCGCTGTTCTTTGCCTCGGGCGGGCTTGCCGCTGCCGACATGACGCTGCGCGCCTCTGATCTTTCGACTACGCCGAGTACGGGAACCATGGATGTGTCGCAAAGCGGCTGGCAGGGCGGCTGGGTGGTGGGGGCCGGCGTTGAATGGCGCCTCAACGAGCGCTGGTCGGCCTCGCTCGAATACCAGCACATGGAATTTGACGGCGTGACGGCGACGGGAGCGGCCATTGATCCCGTGGGGGCTGTGCCGCGCTTCGAAGGCGATCTCGATCTCGACATCGTGCGCCTTGGACTTTTGTTGCGGCTGTGATTGTGCGGCGCTGACTTTATCGACCTTCCCAGGAGTGTGTTACAATGCCCCCCCCTCTCAATACCGCGCCAATTCTCACCGGCCTTGATTCACCCCTTAGTTTCTCCGAGAGCACAGTCAATGCAGCACCACAGCTGCTTGATGCCGACGTCACCTTCACCGACCCGGACAATAATTTCATCGGCGGCACGCTGACGGTTTCGGGCCTTCTCGCCGAGGACACAGTTGCCATCCGCAACCAGGGCTCAGGTGCCGGACAAATCGGTGTGTCCGGCAGCGACATTACTTATGGCGGCGTGGTCATTGGCACATTCACCGGCGGCACAGGCACAACGCTGACGGTGACATTCGATTCCGATGCCACAGCGGCAACGATCGAGGCGCTGATCGAGAACCTGACTTATGCCAACGCGTCCAACACCCCGACCGAAACGCGCACGCTCTCAATCATCGTGACCGACGACGCAGGCGGTTCGACTGCCATGCCAGCGTTCGCAGTCCAGTCGGGCCTGGCCAATCCCTTCTCCGGCGATGATTTGGGCTTCAACTCCGCCCCCACGCTCGTCGACGTCGACGGCGATGGCGACCTCGACGCAGTGGTGGGCGAGTTCGACGGCATCCTCAACTATTTCGAGAACACCGGCTCGGCGACGAATCCCACCTATGTCGCACGCACAGGCGGAGCAAACCCGTTCAACGGTCTCGACGCAGGCTCTGATTCGCGGCCAACATTCGGCGACGTCGACGGCGATGGCGACCTTGATGCCGTTGTGGGCGAGGGTTTCGGGGCTCTCAAATATTACGAGAACATTGGTTCAGCTACGGCGCCCAGCTATGTTCTGCAGACGGGCGCCAATAGTCCTTTTGACGGAATTGATGTGGGTTTGGACTCCGCGCCTGCGCTCGGCGACGTTGACGGCGACGGTGACCTCGATCTGGTGGTGGGCGAAAACGACGGCAATCTCAATTACTACAAGAACACCGGCTCGGCCACTGCTCCCATCTATACGCTGCAGGCAAGCAATCCCTTCGATAGCGTGGCTGTGGGTCTTCTTTCCACCCCAACGTTCGGTGATGTCGATGGAGACGGCGATCTCGATCTCCTGGTGGGCGAGAGCGACGGCACGCTCCATCACTTCGAAAACACCGGCTCGACCACTGCACCGGCGTTTGTCGAACGCACAGGCACCGCCAATCCCTTTGGCTTCGATGTGGGTTTAGAGTCCGCGCCCATGCTGGCCGACATCGATGGCGATGGCGACATCGATCTTGTGGTGGGTGAGGATGACGGTGTCCTTAACACCTTTCTCAACACACTGGACAATCGCATCCTTCTCCAAGTGATTGATGAGCCCGTCGCGCCAATTCTCACCGGCCTCGATTCACCCCTCAGTTTCTCCGAGAGCACGGTCAATGCAGCGCCACAATTGCTGGATGCGGATGTGATCTTTGCAGATGCAGAAAATAATTTTGACGGCGGCACGCTGACGGTTTCGGGCCTTCTCGCCGAGGACACAGTTGCCATCCGCAACCAGGGCTCAGGTGCCGGGCAGATCGGTGTGTCCGGCAGCGGCATCACCTATGGCGGCGTGGTCATTGGCACTTTCACGGGCGGCACTGGCACAACGCTGACGGTGACATTCGATTCCAATGCCACATCGGCAACGATCGAAGCGCTGATCGAGAACCTGACCTATGCCAACGCCTCCAACACCCCGACCGAGACGCGCACGCTCTCG
>JANNFZ010000017.1:0-4032 GCA_031380375.1 Hyphomicrobiales bacterium | reverse complement strand
GCATGTTCAAAGGGATGGTAATGTCGCCGCCTAGCCCCAGCTGCAACAGCACACCGCGCGGCTTCAGGCATTCAAGGCCGGTGCGCAGCGCAGACTCATTGCCTGAGGCCTCGACCATGACATCGAAGGTACCCTTGTTCGCCTTGAAGTCATTCATGGCTTCACCGTGCCGGGCAACATTGATGGTGCGGTCCGCCCCCATCTTGCTGGCCATGGACAGCGTGAAATCCGAAATGTCCGTTGCGACGATCTCCTGCGCCCCATGCAGGCGCGCGGCCGCAATGGCCAGAACGCCGATTGGTCCGCAGCCCGTGACCAGCACACGCTTTCCGGCGAGTGATCCGGCCCGCACGATGGCATGAAGCGTCACGGCGAAAGGCTCGGCAAAGGCCGCTTCTTCAATTGAAACGCCATCGGCGACGCAATGGCATTGGCTTTCGTCTGCCACGAGAAGTTGCTGGAAAGCGCCCTGGATGTGGGGCATGCGCATGGCGCTGCCATAAAAGCGCATGTCAAGGCAGTGGTTCTGCTGCCCCTTTTGGCAGTAAATACAGGTACCGCACGGGCGGGAAGGACTGACGGCCACGCGTTGTCCGACAGTCAGATTGTTTACGCCAGCGCCCAAACCCGTCACCTCACCTGCTACCTCATGGCCCAAGACCATAGGCTCTTTCAGGACAATCGTTCCGAACCCGCCATGGCGATAGTAGTGAAGATCGGAACCGCAGATGCCGCCACGTCTAATGGCAATTCTCACCTGGCCTGGTCCGGGTGTCGCGGGCACACGATCTTCAATGCGCAAATCCCTTGCCTTGTGAATGACGACCGCTTTCATTGCTATTGCACCTCAGTCAACAGGGGGCGGCCCGCAAAATGCGCCGCTAGATTGTCACGCACAAGCCGACCCATGGCCCTGCGTGTTTCAACCGTGCCGCTGCCATGATGGGGATGCAGCACCACATTCTCCATCTGCGAAAACCGCGGGTCAATGTTTGGCTCATTCGCGAAAACATCGAGGCCAGCGCCCTTGATGATGTTGTTCTCCAAAGCGTTGAGCAGGGCGGGTTCATCCACAACGGAACCTCGCGCCACATTGATGAAGTATCCGTCCGGCCCAAGGGCCTTGAAAACGTCGGCCTTGATTAGATTGGCCGTCGCCTCGCCACCAGGGACAATGGCCACAAGAAAATCGCTGTTAGCGGCAAGCTCTGTCAACGCGCCGCAGTAGCGGTATGGCATATCGCGTTGTTCCTGCCGCCCGAAATAGGAAATGGGCATGTTGAAGGACGCGCCGCGCCGCGCGATGGCTTTTCCGATGCGGCCAAGGCCGATGATGCCCAAGCGCTTGCCGTTCACCCGCGTCGTCAGCTCAAGATTTCCCTTGGCCCAGGAACCGCTGCGGGTCATGTGGTCGCCCTTCACCACCTTGCGCGCCACTGCGAGCATCAAGGCAAACGCCAAATCTGCGACATCTTCTGTCAGCACGTCAGGCGTGTTGGTGATCTTGATGCGGCGCGGTCGTGTGGCGCTGCGGGCAATGCCATCAGTGCCAACGCCAAAGCAGCCGATGATTTCCAATTGGGGCAGGCGGTCTATCAGCGCCTTGTCGGCGCCAAGGTCGCCACGCGTGGCAATGGCCCGAATGCTGGTGCCATGCTTGGCAAGCACCGCGTCCTTGTCGGCTTCTTCCCAGAACCTGATGATGTCATAATCAGCCGCAAGTGCTTCCATGTCCCCATCAGGGTACGCTCCCGTCATCAATATTGTCGGCTTGGTCATGGCGGGCCTTGTGCATGTTATCGATAACATGATAGTCACAGCACGCGTTTTGGTCAAGACTGGCTGCTTCAGGAGGTTTGATGTCGCTCGAGATTTTCAGCCTTGCAGGGCGGCGTGCATTAGTGACCGGGTCAAGCCAGGGGATTGGGCTTGCGATTGCCGAAGGCCTCGCAAAGGCCGGAGCACGGGTCATTCTCAATGGGCGCGATCTTGGCAAACTCACGAAAGCCAAAGCGATGCTTGAAACAAGGGGGATCAAATCTTCAGCCGCAAATTTTGATGTGACCAATGAGGAGGAAGTCGCAACCGCCATTGAATACATTGAACGTGAACAAGGGCCGATCGACATACTCTTCAACAACGCCGGCATGCAGTTCCGCGCCGCGCTCGAGGATTTTCCACTGGAGAAATGGCGCGAGCTGATGCGCGTCAATGTCGAGAGCGCCTTCATTGTCGGCAAAGCTGTCGCCAAAAACATGATTGCGCGCAAACGTGGCAAGATCATCAATATCAGCTCGGTTCAAAGCGAACTGGGCCGCCCGACCATCGCGCCCTACACCGCCACCAAGGGCGCCATTAAAATGCTGACCAAGGGCATGTGCGCTGATTGGGCCAGGCACGGCATCCAAGTGAATGCCATTGGCCCCGGATATTTCAAGACGCCGCTCAACCAGGCGCTGGTCGACAATCCCGAATTTTCGTCCTGGCTGGAAAAGCGCACGCCTGCAGGCCGCTGGGGCACGACAGATGAGTTGATCGGCGCTGCCGTCTTCCTCGCCTCTGATGCTTCCTCCTTTGTCAATGGACACATTCTCTATGTTGATGGCGGCATCACCTCAGTTCTCTGACGCATATTGAGGTAGATTTTGCAATTTTTGCAGCAAGGGAAAAACTGATATGCCAAGCAAAGTCGCCGTAATTGGCGCAGGGATCATGGGCACTGCAATTGCAACGCGGCTCATTGAATGCGGGCACAATCTGTTTGTGTTTGATCCCGACGCTGGGAAAGTGGCGAATCTCGCTGCCAAAGGCGCCACAGCCGCCGCAACTGCGGCAAATGCCGCGCGGCAAGCCGACTCTGTCATCCTCAGCCTCAATCACGCCGACATTGTCCGAAGCGCGGTTTTTGGCGGGGACGGCGTGGCAATTGCCGCATCGCCCGAAAAACTCCTGATCGATATGTCGTCGATTGATCCTGCAGCGACTGCTGAAATGGCAGCACAACTCGAAAGCACAACCGGCATGGCCTGGGTCGACTGCCCTCTGTCCGGCGGAATGCCGGGTGCCCTTGCGGGAAAGCTTACCGTGATGGCGGGGGGCAGCCTTGAAAACTTTGAGCGCGCTCGCGCCGTGATGAAGGATCTCTGTGCGAACTACACGTTGATGGGCGGCAGCGGGGCTGGGCAGACAACCAAACTGGTGAACCAGCTTTTCTGCGCGCTTGCGTTTCAAGCCGTCGCCGAAGCTGTCAAACTGGCGGAAGCGGGCGGCGTTGACCCTGCGAAGATTCCGGCAGCCCTAGCTGGCGGTCGCGCCGATAGCCGCATCATGCAGGAATTCATGGCGAAATTCGCCAGGCGTGATTTCACGCCCACAGGCCGCATCGACAACATGTTGAAAGACCTGGACTCGGTGCAGGCCTTCGCGCTGAAAACCAAAACGCCCTTGCCTCTCACCAGTGCCGTGGCGGAAATCCATCGCGTTCTCGTGGCCATGGGGCTCGGGCCAAAAGACAGCGCCGAAGCCATGCGGCTCCTCGACGGAAAGTGAAATCCCGCGCATTGACTCCGCTCTAAAACAGGCATAAGGATGTTATCGATAACATTTGATCGCCACCACAGAAGTTGCGACAAAGGGAGAAGCGCCATTGGCGTCACCGTTGCTCAGTTTTGAGAATGTGACCAAACGTTTTGGCGGCACCACCGCCTTGCGCGACGTATCCTTGACACTTGCCGCCGGTGAAATCCTGGCGCTGCTTGGCGAAAATGGCGCAGGCAAGTCCACACTGATCAAGTCTCTCGCAGGCATCCATGTGGCCGATGAAGGCCGCATCCTGTTCAAGGGTGAGCCTTACCGCCACGCGCCGCCCAAACCGAGCGAGAAGCAGAAAGTCGCGTTCATCCATCAAGACCTTGGCCTGGTCGAATGGATGACGGTGGCGGAGAATGTGGGGCTGGCGCAAGGCTTCTCTTTAAGTTCTGGCTTGATCAATTGGAAGGAGACGGAAAAGCGCGCCGCCGCTGCCCTGGCGCT